>NZ_JBWKXQ010000075.1:0-33251 GCF_059423125.1 Variovorax sp. GW531-E2
GAGGGGGCTCATGTACCAGCGCGCGCCGCGGTGCCGGCTGCTGGTGCGGGGGGTGTCCACTGTTCGAAGCTCATGCAGAGGTCGCGGGAAATACATTGCTCCGAATACACGACCTGAGGGGCGCCAGAAGCAAATGAAACGCCGAAGCGGGCGGGAGGAACGGAGGCTGTCGCAGGGCGGGACACGCTGCGTTCTTCATACCAGCGCAAGGCGCTTGCGGGCACGCCGGCGAGAGCGCTGTCGGTGGGCGGCGCGATCGATGTGCGCGCGATATCGTCGCGAATGCTGAAGCGATAGCCGGGCATCAGGTCGCGTTCGCGCGCGTAGGTCTGCGTGGTGTTGGCAGTGTGAGCTTGCCAGGCGGGTGGGTTGGCAAGTCGAACGTCGCGCCAGTCGATGGACAGCCCGGTCGTGCCGACCAGTTGACCATTCAGAAGTCGGATGACTTCGCCCGTGCCGCTGTACCAAACCTCGACGGGCCCTTCGGCGCGCTGGTCGATGTAGCCGAGCACCATGTACAGGACGCGCCCTTCGACGGTGGTCCGCAGGTACCGATAGCTGGGATTGAAATTGGGCTGGGTTGCTACAGACTCGCCGCGATACAGCAGGCGAGCCGAATCCAGCATGGCTGAAGTTCCGGAGGAGCAACCGCCAACGCCCAAGAAAAACGTTGCCAAAAGGCAACGTTCTAAGAGTCGCGTGGCGGAAGCAACGCGCGGACTTTTCAGCGAATGCCCTCCTTTCAGGAGGGCAACCAGCATTAACGCGTGCCGGTGGTGCCCGTGCCGGTGGTGCCGGTGCCAGGGACGAAGAAGCCGCCGCCGCCGTTGCCGTTGTTGCTACTACCGAGGGCCAGCATCAGAGCGCCGGTGCCTCCAACAGCGCCCCATTGAGCGGGGGTCAGGCCACCAAGGCCAGCAGCGGTTGCGCTCGGAGCGCCAGCGGGGCCTGGTGCAAATGCGCGAGTGTTGTTGCTTGCGGGCGCAGGGGTAACCTGCGTTTGGGCAAAAGCCGACGAGATTGCCAGGGTGGCAAGGGCGACGGTAGCAACCAGTTTGTTCGTCTTCACAGTGATCCTCTCAAAGGGTTTTTATGCTCTTGACTTGAGGTTAGCAGCATCAGAAGTGTGCCGCAACTAATTTGGCCCGGTGGATGAGGCGTTTGCCACGGCATCCTTGTAACTGCGTATTGCCCCGATTTTTGTGGGTGAGTGTGACGGGCCCATGTGTATCTCAATGCTACGTAACGTTCCGCCCGCGGCAGCCGTAACGACGGCGACTGCCGCGCAGCTCCATCGGCAGGGTCCCGGGCGTTACCGCTGCATTTCTTCAATGAAATCAACGCACTCACCGAGCCATCGTTGTGACGGGCCGCATGGCCGCCTCCCAGGCATCGTTCCTGCAGTACCCTGAAACGAAAGTTGACATTCAAGGTAGGCCGCGGGGCACAACAAGGGGATATGCGTGGTTCGATTGTCTGAAAGTGGGGTGACGGAGGGTGTGCGAGTGTGCGGGCCCGTGGCCGACGGAGTGATCGGAGGCGTCTGCTCATGATGAATCACCTGTCCGCCAGCAGCGCACACTCGGCGCCGGCACTCACCGGCCGGTACGCCGCCTTGGGCTGTGCCTTCTTCGGTGCCCTGATCGTTGAGGGCGACCTGGCCCTGGCCGACCGCATGCGACGCCTTCTTTGCGATCTGGCCCCAGGTCGCCGCGTCGTGATCGCCTCCACGCATGCGGAGGCGATCCATCTGCTGGCCGCGTTGCCCTACGACCTGGTGCTGGTCGACATGCACCTCACTGATGACGGCGGTGTCGCGCTCCTGTCGCACCTGCGGCGTACCTACCCGCAGATCGACGCCATCGCCATGTCGAAGGACGACGACCGCCTGCTGGTCGAGGCCGCAATCTCGTCAGGAGCCTCCGGCTACCTGCTGACGAGCGCCGACGATGTTGAGCTCTCTTTCTTGCTGCGTTCGATCGAGCGCGGCGGTTCGCCGATGGACGCACGCGTCGCGCGTCGCGTCCTCGGCCTGATTGCGGCGTCCGCGAAACCGGAGGGTGTCGAGTCCGCATTGCGCGACGGCGACACGGTCTCGCCCCCGATGCCTGCTCCCGGGCTGCTGTCACCTCGGGAGCTCAATGTGCTGCGCCTGATCGCGCAAGGCTGGAGCAATCGGCAGATTGCCGAAGCGATCTGCCTCTCGATCAACACGGTCGAGTTCCACGCCAAGCGGATCTACCGCAAGCTGGCCGTCAAGTCGCGAACCCAGGCCGTTCGGCAGGCGACCCAGTACGGGCTGCTGAGCTGAGCGCCAAGGGCCGTCGCGTGCTGTCGCGCACGTGCTGCGGCGCCGTGCGCACGCGCGGCAATCATTGAAAAACCCTTTTGCGCCCCGCTACAATCTCGGGTTGACCTTGCTGCGGCGAAGGTCAGCCCCTGCTCCAGCGAAGAAGACTTAGAGGATCCCCATGAGTGACATGACCTCCGGCTCGCCCCGGATCGACACAAGCAAGCGGACGTGGTTGATCGCATCCAGCTGTGCCGGCGTAGCGGGCGGCGTGGCCACCGCAATCCCTTTTGTGAGCACATTCCAGCCGTCCGAAAAGGCCAAGGCCGCGGGCGCCGCGGTCGAAGTGGACATCTCGGCCCTCAAGGTCGGCGAGAAGATCACCGTCGAATGGCGCGGCAAGCCGGTCTGGATCCTCAAGCGCAGCCCTGACCAGGTCGCCGAGCTCGCCAAGCTGGACGGCCAGCTCGCCGATCCGCTCTCCAAGCGTCACCCCGACGAATTCACGCCCAAGTACGCACAGAACGGCCATCGTTCGATCAAGCCCGATGTGCTGGTCGTGGTCGGCATCTGCACCCACCTCGGCTGCTCGCCGGTCGACCGCCTGCAGGCCGGTCCGCAACCCTCGCTGCCGAACGACTGGGAGGGCGGCTTCCTCTGCCCTTGCCACGGTTCCACGTTCGACCTCGCTGGTCGCGTCTTCAAGAACAAGCCCGCTCCTGACAACCTCCCTGTGCCTCCGCACATGTACCTGTCCGACACGCGCCTGCTCATCGGCGACGACAGCAAGAAGGCCTGAGGGAGACCACGAACATGGCTGAATTTCACGAAGTTTCCCCCAACGCCCCCGCCGGCGAGAAGCTGCTCAACTGGGTCGACAACCGCTTCCCGCTGACCAAGCTCTGGAACGACCAGTGGGGCAAGTACTACGCGCCGAAGAATTTCAACTTCTGGTACATCTTCGGCTCGCTCGCGATGCTGGTCCTCGTGATCCAGATCGTGACCGGCATCTTCCTCGTCATGCACTACAAGCCCGACGCGAACCAGGCGTTCGCATCGGTCGAGTACATCATGCGCGACGTACCCTGGGGCTGGCTCATCCGCTACATCCACTCGACGGGCGCCTCGGCGTTCTTCATCGTGGTGTACCTGCACATGTTCCGCGGCCTCATGTACGGCAGCTACCGCAAGCCGCGCGAGCTGATCTGGGTGTTCGGCTGCGCGATCTTCCTGTGCCTGATGGCCGAAGCCTTCATGGGCTACCTGCTGCCTTGGGGCCAGATGTCCTACTGGGGCGCCCAGGTGATCGTGAACCTGTTTGCTGCCATCCCCTTCATCGGTCCTGACCTGGCCCTGCTGATCCGCGGTGACTACGTCGTGAGTGACGCCACGCTGAACCGCTTCTTCAGCTTCCACGTCATCGCCGTGCCGCTGGTGCTGCTCGGCCTCGTGGTGGCCCATCTGATCGCGCTGCACGAAGTGGGTTCGAACAACCCCGACGGCATCGAGATCAAGGCCAAGCGCGGTCCCGACGGCCATCCGCTCGACGGCATCCCGTCGCACCCGTACTACACGGTGCACGACATCTTCGGCGTGGTGGTGTTCCTCACGATCTTCTCGGCCGTGATCTTCTTCGCGCCTGAAGCCGGTGGGTACTTCCTGGAGTACAACAACTTCATCCCGGCCGATTCGCTGAAGACGCCGAACCACATCGCCCCGGTCTGGTACTTCACGCCGTTCTATTCGATGCTGCGCGCCACCACCGACGACATGGTCAACGTGTTCGCGCTGATCATCGCCGCGGCCGCCGTCTGGAACTTCATCAAGGGCAAGTCGGGCATGGGCCTGAAGGTTGCCGCCGTGGTCGTGGCTGCCGTCGTGATCTTCCTGCTCAAGACCTTCGACGCCAAGTTCTGGGGCGTGGTCATCATGGGCGGCTCGGTCATCATCCTGTTCTTCCTGCCGTGGCTCGACCACAGCGAAGTCAAGTCGATCCGCTACCGTCCGAGCTGGCACAAGTATGTCTACGGCGTGTTCGTGTTCCTGTTCCTGATCCTGGGCTACCTGGGCATCCAGGCGCCCGGCGTCTGGGGCAACCTGGTCATCGGCTCGTTCGCCCTGGACATCGCCCAGACCATCTCGCAGATCGGCACGCTCTTCTACTTCGGCTTCTTCCTGCTGATGCCGTGGTGGAGCCGCAAGGGCGAATTCAAGACCGTGCCCGAGCGCGTGGTCTTCGCCGCCCATTGATGCGCGCGCAAGTGCAAGAGAGCTTGAGAGAAACACGATGAAGAAAAGAATTTCCGGCTGGCTCGCTGTCATGGGTCTGGCACTGGGCCTGACCTTCTCCGCGGCCGCATCCGCCGAATCGGGCGGTCTGGCGTGGGACAAGTCGCCCAACAAGACCACCGACGTGGCGGCCCTGCAGAACGGCGCCAAGCTGTTCGTCAACTACTGCCTCAACTGCCACTCGGCCGCCTTCATGCGCTACAACCGCCTGCAGGACATCGGCATCAGCGAGCAGCAGATCAAGGACAACCTTCTGTTCACGACCGACAAGGTCGGCGAGACCATGAAGGCCAACATCGACGCGCGCCAGGCCAAGGAATGGTTCGGCACCACGCCGCCCGACCTGACGCTGGTCGCCCGTTCGCGCGCCGGCCACGGCGGCACGGGCCCCGACTACCTGTACACCTTCCTGCGCAGCTTCTACCGCGACGACACCAAGGCCACCGGCTGGAACAACCTGCTGTTCCCGAGCGTCGCCATGCCGAACCCGCTGTGGGAACTGCAGGGCGAGCGCTTGCCGGTGCACGCCAAGGTCGAGCAGCACGGTCATGCCACCGACGTGTTCACGGGCAAGTGGGAGCAAGTGACCCCCGGCACGCTGACCCCGGTGCAGTTCGACAGCGCAGTGGGCGACCTCGTCGGCTATCTGCAGTGGATGGCCGAGCCGGCACAGAACACCCGCGTGCGCATCGGCGTCTGGGTGCTGCTGTTCCTGGCCATGTCGGTGGTTTTCGTATGGCGACTGAACGCCTCGTACTGGAAAGACGTCAAGTAATTCCGTTCACGCCGATCGGGCGCCTCGTGCGTCCGGTCCCACAGAGTGGGTTGCCCAGGCGACCCACTCTTTTTGATTTTTAGGAGTCTCTCGCCATGATGGTCTTGTATTCAGGAACGACCTGCCCCTTCTCCCACCGCTGCCGCTTCGTGTTGTTCGAAAAGGGCATGGACTTCGAGATCCGCGACGTCGATCTCTACAACAAGCCCGAAGACATCAGCGTGATGAATCCGTACGGCCAGGTGCCGATCCTGGTCGAGCGCGACCTGATCCTGTACGAGTCGAACATCATCAACGAGTACATCGACGAGCGCTTCCCGCATCCGCAGCTGATGCCCGGCGACCCGGTCGACCGTGCCCGCGTGCGCCTGTTCCTGCTCAACTTCGAGAAGGAACTGTTCGTGCACGTCGCCACGCTCGAGAACCGCACCGCCAAGGGCAACGAGAAGGCGCTCGAAAAGGCCCGCTCGCACATCCGCGACCGCCTCACGCAGCTCGCGCCCGTGTTCCTCAAGAACAAGTACATGCTGGGCGACAACTTCTCGATGCTCGACGTGGCCATCGCGCCGCTGCTCTGGCGCCTCGACTACTACGGCATCGACCTGAGCAAGAACGCGGCACCGCTGCTGAAGTACGCCGAGCGCATCTTCTCGCGCCCGGCCTACATCGAAGCACTGACGCCTTCCGAAAAGGTCATGCGAAAGTAAGTAAGCTGCGTGCTTGCTTCCTTCGTTTTTCGCCGTCCTTCATGATCAACGCGCTCGAGTCCTCTTCCACCCGCCCGTACCTCATCCGGGCGCTGTACGAGTGGTGCACCGACAACGGGTTCACGCCCTATGTCGCGGTGCTGGTCGACGACACCGTCCAGGTGCCGCGCGAGTACGTGAAGAACGGCGAGATCGTGCTGAACATCAGCTTCGACGCGACCAGCTCGCTGAAGCTGGGCAACGACTTCATCGAGTTCAAGGCCCGCTTTGCAGGCACGGCGCGCGAGATCAGCGTGCCGGTCGGCCGCGTGATCGCGATCTACGCCCGTGAGAACGGCCAGGGCATGGCGTTCCCGGCCCCCGTGCCAGCCGCCACCACGTCCGACGATGGCGATGACGTCGCCTCGGCCGCGGCTTCGCCGAACAGCGCGCCGCGCATGCCGCTGCGCGATGCCTCGCGCGGCACCGAAGGCGACGCCAGCAAGGTGTTCCACCTGGTGACGGGCGAAGAGGGCGACGAGACGGTCGACGCCGGCTCGGCGCCTTCCGACCCGACCGACGAGCCGCCGCGCCCACCGGCCGGTGGCGGCACCCGGCCGTCGCTCAAGCGCGTCAAGTGACGACGCGGTCGGCCCCAAAGCCGGCCGCTTAGAATCGTCGCCAGCACTGCTTTCTTTCAGCCGCTTTAGCTCAATTGGTAGAGCACCCGCCTTGTAAGCGGAAGGTCGTCAGTTCGATTCCGACAAGCGGCACCAATCAAAAAAGCCCGACAACGTCCTGCGTTGCCGGGCTTTTTCTTTGTCTCCCTCGACCTGTCCGGCGGTCCGGAGCGGCCGCAGAAGGCGACGGGACACCGCGGATCAGCCCACGTCCACCGTCACCCGCAGGAACGTCGCGGCGATCAGGCAGGTGTTGGGGTACTGGCTCTGGTTCTGGCTCTGGAACAGCGTCACCAGTTCCGTGCGCAGTTCGTCGGTGCGCCCCGCCTGGGCTGCCGCGTCGAATGCGTTCATGGTCGGCCCGTAGAACTGCCGGAAGGTGTCGACGAACTCTGCCGGTGAACCCTTGAAGTCGAAGATGTAGCTGTCGCGTTCCCAGCTGATGGCCTCCGAAGCGACGCCCGCCGCGCCAAAGCGCTCGATGATGTTCGGGGTCGAGCCCCAGCCCATCGGGCTCACAAAACCTTCGGGCGGCGGGGGCGCATACGACGAGCTGATCTTCAGGATCTGTGCCACCAGCGTCGGGTCGTTCGGGATCCAGTTGCCCATGAGGATGCGGCCGCCCGGACGCGTGACACGCACCATCTCCCGTGCCACGTCGAAGGGCTTGGGCGCGAACATGGCGCCGAACATGCTGATGACGAGGTCGAAGGACTTGTTCTCCAGCCGCAGCTCGCAGGCGTCCCCTTCCTCGAACCGGCAGCTGGCCGACAGCCCGGCCTGGGCCGCCCGCCGGTTGCCCGCGGCGACCAGGTTGGCGGCGATGTCCACGCCCAGCACCTGCGCGCCGAGTTTCGCGGCCGGGATGGCGGTGTTGCCGTCGCCACAGCCGAGGTCCAGCACCTTCATGCCGGGCGTGATGCGGGCGTGCCGCACGACGTCTTCACCGCTCTCGCGCATGCTCTCGGCGATGCGGGTGAAGTCGCCTTTTTCCCAGAGGGCCTTGTTCGGGTTCATGACTTCACCTTCTCGATCATGTGGTCGATCACGTGCGTGTGCTCGTGTTGCGGGCTGAACATCACGATCTCCGCGTCGGCGTCGACCTTGACGTTGTGGCCGGGCGGCCAATAGAACAGGTCGTTGGTCTTCACGGTCTCCTGCTCCCCGGCATCGTCGGTGGTGGTGATCTGGCCCTTGAGCACGAACCCCCAGTGCGGGCACTGGCAGGAGTTGTGGTTGTTCAGGCCCTGGAAGAGCGGCGTCGTGTCGACGCCCGCCGACAGCGTGAAGTACTCGCCGCTGATCTTGCTGTAGCCGGTCGCGTCGCCGAAATTCAAACGCTGCCGGATCAGGGCACCGGGAATTTCCATCTTCACGTCGACGGCGTCTTTTGCGATATGCATGAGGTACTCCTTGAGGGTCCGCGGGCGCGAGGGTGGTGCGTCTATTCGTTGCACCCGCCAGATTCGATAGACGGCATACTGATGCTCCACGCTTGGCGTTCCTGAAACGTTCCCGGCCCGTGCCGGGGGAAAGGAATCGCGATGTCGCCCCCACCGACTCCGCCGTCCGAAGCCGTGTCGATCCGGCTGCTGGGCCCGTTCCACCTGAGCGTGGCCGGCGACGACCCGCAGATTCCACCAGTGCCGCTGACCCGGCGCGCCGCCGAGCTGCTGCAGCTGCTGGCATTGCAGCCCGGACGCAGCCTGGCGAACGAGCAGGTGGTGGAAGCCCTGTGGCCGCACCTGGACCCCGACGCCGGCAGCGCCAACCTGCGCAAGGCCGCGCACCACGCGCGCCAGTTCATCGGCCAGCCCGACGCCCTGGTGCTGCGAGGCGGCCGCGTTTTCCTGCTGCCCGACCAGGCGGTGGCATGCGACGCCGAGCGGTTCGAGCGCGCAGCGGACGAGGCCCTGCACAGCGGCGATCCGCAGGCCTGCAAGGCGGCCGCGCAGCTCTACGGCGGCGACCTCCTGCCGGACGCCCGCTACGAAGCCTGGACCGAGGCGCCGCGCCAGCGGTTGCGCGACAAGTTCCTGCGGTTGCTGCGCCAGACCGGCGACCTGGAACGGCTGGTGCGCGAAGACCCCACCGACGAGGCAGCCCATGTCCAGTTGATGCGCGAGGAACTGGCGGCCGGGCGGCGCTCTTCGGCGCTGCGCTGGTACGGCCACTTGCGCGACCATCTGCAGACCCTGGACATGCGCCCCGGCCCGTCGGCCGAAGCGCTGTACCGCGAATGCGTGGCGGGCCTGGAGGGCGCCGCGCCGCGTTTTGTCGGCCGTGCCATGGAGCTGGTGCGTGTCCTGGGGTGGCTGCGCGCCAGCCTCGCGGGCCGTCCGGGGGGCGCGGTGGTGCGCGCACCGGCAGGAATGGGCAAGACCGCGTTCTGCCGCCGCGTCGCCGAAGAAGCGCGGGGCCTGGGCTGGCAGGTGCGCTCGTTGCAGGCCGGCGACTGGACCCGGCCCTACGGCATCGCGGCCGACCTGGTGGAGCCCTTGCTCGGCGAGCTGCCCGACGCGGCGCAGGCCATCGGTGCGCACGCTCAGGCTGTGCTGGCGCAGATGACCGCCTCGGGCGACGTAAAGCCGCTGGCCCTGCCGCTCGGGCGCCACCAGATGGTGGGCGCCGTGCGCCGGCTGCTGCTGGCCACCGCCGCGCAAAAGCCGGTGCTGCTCATCGTCGACGATGCGCACGCGGCGGACGACGCGAGCGCCCAGGCGCTGACGCAACTGGCGGCAAGCGGCCCCCCGGTGTTCGTGCTGCTCGCGTGCCGGCACGCACTGCCGCCCCTGCTGGACCGGAACACCTCACGCTTGCAGCGTGCCGGCCAGCTGGAGGCCCTTGAACTGGGCCCGCTGTCCGAGGAGGAAGCGGCGCTGCTCGCGGCCCGTTCGGCCGACGCACCGATGACGGGCGAGGCCGCCACCGCCATCGCCCGTCGTGCCGAAGGCCTGCCGTTTGCCGTGGTCGAGCTCGCGCGCGGTACCACCACGTCGGACGGCGCCACGGCGGTAATGTCCCGCAGCCTGTCGTCGGCCCTGGCCGAACGCCTGTGCGACCTGGACCCCGGCGCGACGGAGGCCCTGCGCCGGTTGGCCCTGTCGGCCGAAGATTTCGACGTGGCCACGGCCGTGGCGCTGGCCGCCGACGAAGGCCACGACGCGTTGGCGCGACTCGACCAGGCGCTGGCCGCAGGCGTGCTGGTGGTGGCCGACGGCCGCTACCGCTTCCGCCACGCCCTCGTGCGGGACGCGCTGGCCGAAGGCATCCCGCCGCACCGGCGTGTGCTGCTGCATCGCGATGTGGCGGTGCGGCTCGCGCAGGGCGGTGCGGCACCAGGCCTGGTGGGCCATCACTGGCTCGCCGCGGGCGACGCCGAGCAGGCGATGCCGTGTGCGCTGGCGGCTGCGCGCCAGGCCTTTCGCCTCGGCGCCTACGAGGACGTGTTGCGCCACGTCGAGCCGCTGCTCGTGCACCGGGCGGCGCAGCCGGAAGCATTGGCGCTGCGTGCCGAGTCCCTGGACGCGCTGGGCCGGCCCGGCACGTTGGCCGCCTACGATGCGGCCGCCGCCGTCGCTGCGGAGGCGCTGTCCCACGAACTGCGCGCCAAGCGGGCCTTGGCGCAAGTGAAGATGAGCGATCCGCCCGGTGCCCTGCAGTACCTGAAGGACGTGCATCCCACCACGGTGGCGGGGCGCCTCGCCGAAGCGCTGGCCTACAGCGGCGCGGCGGCCCTGGGCTTCGGGGACCCCGCCGAAGGCACGCGCCGCTCGGCCGAAGTGCGCCGGATCGCCCTGGAGACGGGCGACGAAGGCACGCTCGTGATCGCCTCCTGGTCACAGGCCGCGGCGGCACACGCGCGCGGTGATCTGCACGGCAGCGTGTGGGCCGACCTCAAGGAGACGAGCCACCTGCCGCAGCTGGCGGTGCGCGTGTTCGACGGCCATCTGTGCATCACGCAGCGCTTCCTGTACGGCTCGCGGCCGTACGCCGAGGTCATCGCATTCGCCGATGCGCTGGCCACGGAAGCGCAGCGGCTGGGCGCGGCGCGCGGGCATGCGTTCGCGGTCACGCTGCGCGGCGAGGCCTGGCTGCTCAGCGGCCAGCTCGACGCCGCCGAGCAGGACCTGGTGGCCGGCGGGCGCATGCACCGCGCGATCGGCGGCGCGACCGGCGAAGCGCTGTCGCTGCAGCGCCGCTCCGAACTGGCGATCTACCGCGGGCAGATGGACCGGGCGCGCGGCCTGCTCGACGAAGCGCTCGACGTCGCGCGCCAGTCCGACGTCGGCTTCCACCTGCTGGACCGCATCTACGGCACCCGCATCGCGATGGCCACGCAGCCCGACGCTGCGCTGGGCGTGCTGGAGGAGGCCGAGGCCAACGTGCGCGGCCCGCTGGAAAGCTGCCCCGGCTGCCGCATCACCTTCGCCATCCCGGCCACCATCGCGGCCGCGAGAGCGCACGAGCTGGACCTGGCCGCCAGCCACCAGCAGCAGTCCGAATACCTGGCCAACGTGGTGATGAAGTTGCCGGCCTGGTACGCGTCGCTGCACGAGGCACAGGCCCACATCGAACGGGCCTCGGGCCGTGTCGCTGCCGCGCGCGAAGGCTTCGCCGCGGCGGCGCGGGAGTTCCACGCCTGCGGCCATGCGCTGGACGCCGCGCGCTGCCGGGAGTTGGCCGGCTAGGAAGTCCGCGCGGCACCGGCGTGACGAACGGACAGCGAGACGCTGCGCCGCATGAGCCAGGCCGGTCTCACGCCTTGCGCACGAATTCCGACTTCAGCTTCATCGCGCCAATGCCGTCGATCTTGCAATCGATGTCGTGGTCGCCCTCGATCAGGCGGATGTTCTTCGCCTTGGTGCCGACCTTCACGACCAGCGACGAGCCCTTGACCTTGAGGTCCTTGATGACGGTGACGGTGTCGCCGTCGTTCAGCACGTTGCCGACCGAATCCTTGATGACCCGCCCCTCATCGGCTGCGCTTTCGGCGGCAGCGCCCGAGGCGGACCATTCGTGAGCGCATTCGGGGCAGACAAGGTTGAGGCCGTCTTCGTAGGTGAATTCCGAATGGCATTGGGGGCAAGGGGGCAGGGTGCTCACGGCGGTAGGTGGGGTCCGTATCGGTTGAAGGACGTGGATACTAGCCTGCCCTCATGGACGCAGGTCCTGTTCCTGTTGGCCGCAGCGGCTCAATCCAAGGTGTCGAAGAGCCGGAAGATCCACGACAGCTGGTACGCCAGCGTGCCCGCAACGAAGGCCGTGTGAAAGCGCGGGTTGGCCGACCGGGCCGCCGCGACGCACAGGCCCACGAGGATGGGCGTGCGGATGAGGTACTCCATCGCAAAGCGGGCGAAGTGCGCCTCGCCCTTGATCAGCGTGTCGACCACGTCAAGCAGGTAGGTGGCGGCCAGCAAGCCGAAGAACCACGCGCGGCGGGCGTAGAAGTAGTCGCGGTAGCTCGCGTAGTCCTGCATGCTGTCGGGAAAGAGCAGCGCGCACAGCAGGAAGAGCAGGATCGCGTAGCTGACGATGAAGGCGTAGGTGCCGAAGGTCCAGCTGTCGATCTGGTACAGGCCGAACTCCCACCACCAGAAATGCACCAGCGCCAGCAGCACCGAGGCGACCCAGGCCAGGTGCACGGCATAGAGCCGGTACTGCGTCGGGTGCTGCACGATGCGTGCGACGCCCGACAGCAGCCGGGTCACGCCCAGGCCGATGACCATGCCCATCACGACGCGGATGTGCGGAAAGATGTCGTGGGCCGAGATGGCTTCTTGCTGCATGCGAGAGTGCCCGGTCGAATGGATGGGCCTCCAGTCTAGGCCGCCCGCGTCACACCTCCGCGCCTTCGACCAGAAAGCGCAGCCGGCGCACCCCTTGCCACTCGTCCGCATCCAGCCGGAACGCCAGCTTCACGCGCGGCGGCAGCGGCTCGGTGTGGCTGAACCAGATCGCGTCGATGGGCTGGCCCTGGTGCTTGAGCTTGAGCGCCAGGTGCTTCTCGCCCACCAGCCGCTGCGACACCACCTCGACCTCTTCGCTGAAGGTGGGCGGCGCGAAGCCCTGGCCCCAGACCTCGCGGTGCAGCGTGTCGACGAGGTCGATGCGCATGTACTCGCGCGCGATGGGCCCGTCGGTCTCGATCTGGCGCGTGAGCGCGGCCTCGGCCAGCCATTCGCCGGCGACCTGGGCCAGCGCGCGCTCGAAGACGGGAAAGTGCTCGCGCGCCACGGTGCAGCCTGCGGCCATCGCGTGGCCGCCGAAGCGCAGCAGCACGCCGGGGTGGCGCTTGGCCACGAGGTCGAGCGCATCGCGCAGATGAAAGCCCGGGATCGATCGGCCCGAGCCCTTCAGCTCCTGCTCCTTGCCCGGCGCCGCGCTGGCCGCGAACACGAAGGTCGGGCGGTGGAAGCGGTCCTTGATGCGCGAGGCCACGATGCCCACCACGCCTTCGTGGAAGTCCGCGCCGAACACGCTGATGGCCGGCGGCGGCGCTTCCACGCCTTCGCCATCGGCCGCGAACAGCGATTCGGCCAGCAGCAGCGCCTGGTCGCGCATGCCGCCCTCGATGTCGCGCCGCTCGCGGTTGATGCCATCGAGCATGCGCGCGAGTTCGTCGGCGCGGCCGGCGTCGTCGGTCAGCAGGCACTCGATGCCCAGCGTCATGTCGGCCAGCCGGCCGGCCGCGTTGATGCGCGGGCCGAGGGCAAAGCCGAAGTCGAAAGTGGTCGCGGCCGAGGCGGTGCGCCCCGCGGCCTTGAACAGCGCCGCCACGCCGGCGGGCATCGCGCCCGCGCGGATGCGGCGCAGGCCCTGCGCCACGAGGCGGCGGTTGTTGGCGTCGAGCTTCACCACGTCGGCCACGGTGCCCAGCGCCACCAGCGGCAGCAGTGCATCGAGCTTGGGTTGCGTGGCGGTGTCGAACACGCCGCGCGTGCGCAGTTCGGAGCGCAGCGCGAGCAGCACATAGAACATCACGCCGACGCCGGCGATGCTCTTGCTTTCGAACTCGCAGCCGGGCTGGTTCGGGTTGACCATCACGTCGGCCAGGGGCAGTTCGGGGCCGGGCAGGTGGTGGTCGGTCACCAGCACCTGCAGGCCGCGCGCCTTGGCGGCGGCCACGCCCTCGACGCTGGCGATGCCGTTGTCGACGGTGATCAGCATGTCGGCGCCGGCCGCAGCCACGCGCTCGGCGATGGGCGGCGTCAGGCCGTAGCCGTCCACCACGCGGTCGGGCACGAGGTAGCTCACGTTCTTGCCGCCCAGCAGGCGCAGGCCGCGCACGCCGACCGCGCAGGCGGTGGCGCCGTCGCAGTCGTAGTCGGCCACGATGCACAGGCGCTTGTCCTGTGCGATGGCGTCGGCCAGCAGCACGGCGGCTTCGCGCGTGCCGCGCAGCGTGTCGGGCGGCAGCAGGCGCGCGAGCCCGTCGTCGAGCTCGTCCTTGCCGCGCACGCCGCGCGCGGCAAAGAGGCGCGCCAGCAGCGGGTGCACGCCGGCCTGTTCCAGCGCCCAGACGGTGCGCGGCGGGATGTCCCGGGCAATGATCTTCATAGGGACTCCAGCACCTGGGTGGCGCGGTTGCGGTCGAACAGGCCCTTGGCCCAGCGGGCGAGGCCGCGCGGCTGCACGGTGAAAAGCTGCGCACCGCGGTCGCCGCACAGCGAGAGCGCCACGTCGGCGCCGCGCGTCAGCTCAGCGAGCAGGCCGGCGACGGCGCCCGCATCCAAGGCCTGCCAGGCGGCGGCCCAGGCCAGGCCGTCGTCGCGCAGCGCGGCGTCGCGCAGCGCGAGGTCGACGACCGGCGTGCGCGAAAGGGGCGGCGAGGGCAGGTCGCCGTCCTTCAGGACGCCGGTGCCGCTGAGCCAGAACGAATTGATCGGCGGCACGCCGCGCGCGGTGCGTTCGTCGTTCACGCGCTGCGTGTACAGCAGCATCTGCATCTCGTTCTGCAGCCGGCGCAGCGGCCGCGAGGCATCGCCCAGCGGCGACCACTGCGAAATGGGGTACCCCACTGCGCGGTCGATGGAGGCCGTGGCCAGCCCGTCGAAGATGGGCGCGCGCGCGAGCCAGCGGCCGGGCGTGTCGGAGGGGTAGAGCGCGATGCCGTCTTCCTCGAAGAACGGGTCTGCAACGGCCAGCAGGGCCATCGATTCGGCGGCGTCGATCTCGATGCCGCTCGGGTCGCCCAGCGCCACGTCGTCGATGCCGACCTGCCAGTTGCACAGCGTCACCTGGCCCCAGGCCTCGTGATCGCCGGGCGCGGCCAGGCCGGTCTTGCGGGCTTCGAGCGCGGCCCAGGGAATGCAGCCGTCGTCGGCGGGAGGCAGGCCCAGCGCGCGGGCCAGGGCGCGTTCGTGCGGCGGGGAGCGGGTGCTGTCGTCCTGCGTGTCGGTGTCGGCGAGCGTCAGGCGCAGCAGCAGGGTTTCGAGGTTCGGCAGTCGCAGGGTCGCGAGCGCCGCGCGGCAAGCCGGGGAACCGCGGCCGGCAAAGGGAATCAACAGATGACGTGGGAGAGGTTCGGCCATTTCCCTATTGTCCGGGATGCCACAATTCCACCGTATGACCTACCCCCTCGCTCCTCACCCCGAGTATTTGCCGCCCCCCGCGGGTGCGCCCATGCCCCTTGAGGCCACGGGGCGAGGCCGCTGATGCGATTCCCCTACGAACTGCAGCTCGGCTGGCGCTACACGCGCGCGGGCCGTGCCACGCGACGCAACGGCTTCATCTCCTTCATCTCCGGCGTGTCGATGCTCGGTATCGCCCTGGGCGTGGCGGCGCTGATCATCGTGCTCAGCGTGATGAACGGCTTCCAGAAGGAAGTGCGCGACCGCATGCTCAGCGTGGTGTCGCACATCGAGATCTTCTCGCGCGACGGCCAGGCCTTGCAGGACATCGACGCCATCATGGCCGACGCCCGCAAGAACCCCGAGGTGATCGGCGCGGCGCCTTTCATCAACACGCAGGCGCTGATCGCGCGCGGCGAAGACATGAAGGGCGCGATCGTGCGCGGCATCGACCCCGCGCTCGAGCCCGAGGTCACCGACACCGGCGGCATCGCCAAGGGCGGCACCTTCGACAAGCTGGTGCCGGGCGAGTTCGGCATCGTGCTGGGCATCGAGCTGGCGCGCTCCATGTTCGTGCAGCCCGGCGACCAGGTCACGCTGGTGGCGCCGGGCGGACAGGTCACGCCGGCCGGCGTGGTGCCGCGCCTGAAGCAGTTCACCGTGGTCGGCGTGTTCGACTCGGGCCACTACGAGTACGACTCGGCGCTGGCGATGGTGCACGAGAAAGACGCGGCCAAGGTGTTCCGCCTCGAAGGCCCGACCGGCATCCGCCTCAAGCTGAAAGACCTGCACGAGGCGCGCGAGGTGGCCGACCAGCTCGCCGTCACGCTGCCCGGCCAGTTCCTCATCCGCGACTGGACGCGCCAGAACAAGACCTGGTTCGCGGCCGTGCAGGTCGAGAAACGCATGATGTTCATCATCCTCACGCTGATCGTCGCCGTGGCGGCCTTCAACCTCGTCTCGACGCTGGTGATGACCGTGACCGACAAGCGCGCCGACATCGCCATCCTGCGCACGCTGGGCAGCTCGCCGCGCAGCATCATGGCCATCTTCGTGGTGCAGGGCGCCATGGTGGGCGTGATCGGCACCGTGGGCGGCCTGCTGCTGGGCCTGGGCATCGCCTACAACATCGACGTGATCGTGCCCTTCCTGGAGCAGCTCTTCCACGCCAGCTTCCTGCCCAAGGACATCTACCTGATCAGCAAGATGCCGAGCGATCCGCAGCAAAGCGACATCATGCCGATCGCGGTCATTTCCCTCATCCTGGCCTTCCTGGCCACGCTGTACCCGAGCTGGCGCGCCAGCCGCGTCAATCCTGCCGAGGCCCTGCGCTATGAGTGATGTCGTCCTGAAGGCCCGCGGCCTCACCAAGCGCTTCCACGAAGGCCGCATCGACCTCACCGTGCTGCACGGTGTCGATCTCGACGTGCACGCCGGCGAAACGCTGGCCATCGTCGGCGCGTCCGGCTCCGGCAAGAGCACGCTGCTGCACCTGATGGGCGGGCTCGACGCGCCCACCGCGGGCAAGGTCGAACTGCTCGGCAAGGACATCGCGCATGCCGACCCCGCCGAGCAGGGCCGCTTGCGCAACCATCACCTGGGCTTCGTCTACCAGTTCCATCACCTGCTGCCCGAGTTCAGCGCGCTCGACAACGTCGCGATGCCGCTGAAGATCCGCCGCGTCGAGGCCGGCGAAGCGTCGCAGGCCGCGGCCAAGATCCTCGCCAGCGTGGGCCTGGGCGAACGCCTGCACCACCGGCCGGCCGAGCTGTCGGGCGGCGAGCGCCAGCGCGTGGCCATTGCGCGTGCGTTGGTCACGAAGCCGGCCTGCGTGCTGGCCGACGAGCCCACCGGCAACCTCGACCGCAGCACGGCCGACGCCGTGTTCGCGCTGATGCTCGACCTCGCGCACCGGCACGGCACGGCCTTCGTGATGGTCACGCACGACCAGGACCTGGCCAAGCGCTGCGACCGCGTGCTGCAGCTGGTGGCGGGGCGGCTGGCGGGCTGAGCGTCGGTCAGCCGCTCGAGGGGCGTCCTCGGGCTTCCTGCGGCACACGGGACGCGCGCCGCGCGCTGGGGTGCAGGAAGGTCTGACGTTGCAACGAGACCGTCACACGCCGGTGACAGCATGCAAGTTTCCCGACTGGCGTGCGCTCCTTGCCGACTCGACTTTTTTCCCTGCCATGGCTTTCGCATCCTCACGGCGGGCGTGACGATGCGCGCGGCATCGTTGCGCCGCGAGGGTGAGCGAGGTGCACCCTGGGTTCGCGGGCTCGGCAGGCCGCAGCGCCGCACTCTGCGCGCTCGCGCTGTCGTGGCTGGCCGGCACGGCCTGGGCGAGCGACGGGCCTGCATCACCGCTGCGTGAGGGCGAGGCCCCGGCCGGCGCGGTTCCAGGCACGGGTGACGCCGCACTGGCGTTCGACATTCCCTCGCTTCCCCTGGCCGATGCGCTCAAGCGCTATGCCGCCGTCACGCGGCAGCCTGCACTCTTTCGCAGCGAAATCCTGGCCGGGCTGACGTCCTCCGCGGTGCGCGGGCTTTACGCCCCCGACACCGCGCTTGAACTGTTGCTGGAGGGCACGGGCCTGGTGGCCGAAAAGGTCCGCACGGGTTCGGCCGTCACGCTCGCGCTGAGGCCGGCGCAGGCCCGGGCGGAGGCCCCGCGCGCGGCCAGCCTGGGAAGCCTGGCGGGCTACCCCAGCCTGCTGCAGGCGCGGGTCTGGGAAGCGTTGTGCGGCAATGTGCACACGCGGCCGGGAACGTACCGGTCCTTGTTGCGCTTCGAGGTGGACGAGGCGGGCCAACTGCGTCGGCCGCGCCTGCTCGGCCTGACCGGCGACGCGGCCCGGGACGCCGAGATGCTGGAGGTTCTGCGGGGCGTGCGCCTCGCGCATGCGCCGCCGCCGGACCTGCCGCAGCCCTTGACGCTGCTCATCCTGCCCACCGATGCGCGCGGCGGAACGCGCTGCCGCGAGGCGGCCGGCCGCTCGCCGTCCTGATCTGTCCATGGCCGAAGACGTCCGCCCCGTGCTCATGGACTACCTGTCCAGGCACTACGACGCCCTCAAGCGCCAACTGGGCCGTGCGTTGCGCAATGCAGACCTGGCCGAGGACGCGCTGCACGACACCTGGCTGCGCGTGAACGACCAGGGCGGAAGCGAGGCAGGGCCGATCCAGCGGCCGGGTGGCTATCTCGTGCGCATGGCGTTCAACATTGCGCTGGACATCCAGCGTCGCCAGAGTCGCAACCTGCCTTTCGAAGAAATCGATGCACTGATGGAACTGGCCGACACGGCGCCGGGACCCGCGCGGATCGCCGAGGCGCGTTCGCAGCTGGACGCCGTGATCAAGCTGCTGGACCGCATGCCGGCGCGGCGGCGCGAGGTCGTCGTGCTCGTGCACATGGAGGGACTGACGCAGCCCGAAGTGGCCCGGCGCCTGGGCATTTCCCTGCGCACCGTCGAATACGAACTCAAGCATGCGCACGACTACCTGAGTGCCCGGATGGCCCATGAAAAAAAATAGTTGCGGGATCGGCGCGGCCCGTTCGTCGTACGGAGTGAAGAATCGAATCACCTTGGCGCTCGCAACGGGCCGAGGCCCGGAAGAAGGGTCGCGGCCGTGATGCACGACCCCCTGACGGCACCGGTCGACGATCCCGTCCTCGCGGCCGACACGACGCGGCACGAGGCCTGGGAGTGGCTGCGGCTGCTTCATTCGGGTGCCGTCAAGCCGCAGGACGCCCGGCGCTTCAAGCACTGGCTGGCGCGCAGCCCGGCGCACGCGGCGGTCTTCAAGGAGGCCAAGTCGCAATGGGCCGTGCTCGGTCAGGCCTCTGCCGGCGTGCTGCGTACCAATGCCGATGCGGCGGCGTTTCATGCGCGCCACCGGCCCCGGCCGGTGCTCGCGCGCCGCGCTTTCCTCGGTGCGGCAGCGGGCGCGGCGGCCATGGCCGGTGTCGCGGGCGTGGCGGTGTTCCATCCGTCCGCGGGCTTGTGGCCCGCGCCGGCGGGATGGGGCGGCGACTACCGCACCGCCACCGGCGAGCAGCTGGAGGTGGGCCTCACCGAGCGGGTGCAGGTCACCCTGAACACCCAGACCCGCATCCGGCGCCGCACGGTGGACGGCCGGACGACCGGCGTCGACCTGCTCGAGGGAGAGGCCGCGTTCGATCTGTCGTCGGCCAGCGGCGCACGGCCCTTCGGCGTCGTGGCCGGGGCCGGCCGCAGCCTGGCCGAGTCGGGGCGTTTCGAGGTCCGCTACCTGGACGCCAAGGTGTGCGTGACCTGCATCGAAGGCGCGGTGCGCGTGGAGCACCCCGCGGGCGCGCGTGAGCTGCGCGCGCGCCAGCAGACGGTGTACGACGGCACATCGGTGAGCAGCGTGGCGCTGGTCGGCGCTGCCAACCTGTCGGCCTGGCGCAAGGGCGAGCTGGTGTTCACGCAGGCCCGGTTGTCCGACGTGCTCGACGAGATCAACCGCTACCGGCGCGGTCGTGTGGTGCTGATGAACACGGCCGCGCGCAGCCGCCTGGTGACCGGGAGCTTCCACATCGCGTCGCTCGACCTGGCGCTGGTGCAGCTGCAGCATGCCTTCGATCTCGACGCCCGTTCGTTGCCGGGCGGATTGACGGTTCTCAGCTGAATCGGACGGCCGTGGTGCGCGGCCTGAAAAATAAGTTGCGGGGTCGTGGGGCGCCCGTTCGTCGTAGTGCATCGACTCAACTTTCCGGCGGAAACGACTCATGAGCACACGCGGGCCCCTCACACCGATCCACGCAACGAAGGCGCACAACCGGCGGCAGGCGCGGCGCTTTCGCATGGCGCCGATCGCGCGCGCCATTGCCATGACGCTGGCGGCCAACGGCGCACTGGTGCTCGATGCCCAGGCCCAGCAGGCCTTCAGCGGCGCCTGGTTCGCCAACAAGAGCGCGGTGCAGAACACCGCCTCGGCGACGGGCCGCTTGCCCAACGGCATGCCGGCATCGATGCTGACCAACCCGCTGGAGCAACGCAAGGCCGGCGAACAGTTGCAGCGCTCCATGGGCAACCTGAACATGGCGGCGCGTTCCATTGCCGCGCAACAGGCGGCGCAGGCGGCCGCACGCGAGGCCGCATCGAACGGGGGCTCGGACATCCCCGACGGCCTGGCCGACGGCGGGCTCAAGGTCGATACCCACAGCCTCACCGCAGGCTGGCTCAATGCCAGGGCGCCAGTGCAGACCGCCGCGGGCGGCCGCACCGTGGTCGGCATCGAGCAGACCGACGACAAGGCGATCCTGAACTGGGAGAGCTTCAACGTCGGGAAGCACACCACGGTGCAGTTCGACCAGAAGGGCGGCGCCAAGCCCGACGGCACCAACGCATGGATCGCGCTCAACCGCATCAACGACCCGAGCGGCCGACCCAGCCAGATCGCGGGGCAGATCAAGGCCGACGGCTCGGTGTACCTGGTCAACCGCAACGGCATCGTCTTCACCGGCTCCAGCCAGGTGGACACGCGCTCGCTGGTCGCGTCCAGCCTTGCGCTGTCGGACAAGCAGTTCAAGCTGGGCATCAACAACCCGCAGGTCCTCACCAACCAGGGCAACGATTTCCCGATTCCCCAGTTCGGTGAGTTCACCTCCGAGCGGCCCCTGATCTACGGCGACGCGGGTTTCAAGCCCGGCGTCGGCGGCGCGCCCGACAAGATGGGCGACGTGGACCGCTTCGTTCCCGGCGCGGCGCCCGGCGAAGTGCGTGTCGACGCAGGCGCGCAGCTGGCGGCGAACAGCGGCGGCAAGGTCATGCTGTTCGCGCCCAAGGTGCGCAACGCGGGCCGCATCTCGGCGCCCGACGGCCAGGTCATCCTCGCGGCCGGCGAGAACATCTACCTGAAGACGCCATCGACGCAGGACCCGAACGCGCCCCGCGGCCTGGACGTGGCCGCTTCGGCAGTGCCCGGTTGGGCTTTCACCGGCGGGCAGGTGTGGGGCGCGCTCAAGCTCTCGCCGGTCTATGCCGACGCCAACTTCGTCGCCGGCCTGCGCGACGTCGTCATGCCCGAGATGGCGGCGCGCGCCAAGGCGGTCGGCTACGAGGTGGTCAACACCGGCACCGTGCAGGCCGACCGCGGCAACATCACCCTGCAGGCGCAGGACGTGCGGCAGTCGGGCGTGCTCAGTGCAACCACCGCGTTGAACAACCGCAACGGCTCCATCCTGCTGCGCGCCTGGGGCCTGGGCTCGCACATGTACGCCGATGGCGTGAACGACCTGATCAACTGGTCGGCCGGCACGCTCACGCTGGGCGAAGGCAGCATTTCGCAGGTATTGCCCGACGCCTCGGACACTAGCGAGATCGAGGCATCGGCGCTTGCCACGCGCTACCAGCCGGGCCGCGTGAGCCTGTACGGGCAACTGATCGACATCCGCTCGAAGGCCGGCGTGCTGGTGCCGGCGGGAACCATCAAGCTCGAATCGGCCGTCAATCCGATGTTCACGCTGTTCCCGTACTTCAAGCCGGGCAGCCTGCGCGATGCGAGCCGCATCTACGTGGACAACGAGGCCTTCCTCAGCGTGGCGGGCCTGCAGGGCATGCAGGTGGCCATGTCGCGCAACTTCATCGAGGCCGAACTGCGCATCAACGAACTGCGCGACTCACCCATGCAGCTCGACGCATGGGTGCGTGGCAAGAAGGTGATCGTCGACCGGCGCGTGAGCGGCGTGTTCAAGGACGGCCCGATGGCGGGCGTGCAATGGGTACTGGGCCCTGACGGCGCCACCTACATTCCCGGTGCCTGGGTGGGCACGCCGCTGGGCGACGTGAGCGGCTGGGTGGGCGTGGGCAAGACCGACCTGGGCGAGCTTTCGGCCAACGCGGGCAGCATCGAGATGCGCTCGGGCGGCTCGGTGATCACGCGCACGGGATCGATGCTCGACGTGTCCGGCGGCTCGGTGCGCTACACCGACGGCATGAACACCGCGACCAAGCTCATGGGCGCGGACGGCCGCGTGCACACCATGGACCGGGCCATGTCCGACACCGACTACACCGGCATCGCGGGCGAGTTCACCAACCAGCATGCGCGCTGGGGCGTGAAGACCACCTGGCGCACACCGCTCATCGGCGCCGACTACAAGGAAGCCGGCTACACCGAAGGGCGCAAGGCCGGCGCCGTGCAGATCTACGCGGGCGACACCATGGTGCTCGAGGGCGACATGCTGGGCGGCGTGGTGGTGGGCGAGCGCCAGTCGAAGAACCCGGGCGGCAACAAGGGCGGCCGGCTGCAGCTGGGCGAGAACTCGCCGGATGGCCGGCCGTGGTCGCCGGGCACCATCATCGTCAGCCACGACCCGAAGCGGCTCGCGCAGGACTTCGATGCGAACACGAAGCTCGGCGACGACTTCTATGTGCAGTTGAAGCCGGGCGAGCAGAAGTCGCGCAAGCTCACCTTCCTGTCGGACGACATGCTCAGCAATTCGGGCATGGGCAGCATCGTGCTGAACCACATCAACGGCGACTTCGAACTTGCGAGCGGCGCGGCGCTGAACCTCTCGCCGGGCGCGTCGCTCTCGGTGGCCGGCACCGAAGGCTCGACCAACGACATCCGCATCAACGGACTGATCCGCGTGCCGGGCGGGCAGATCGGGCTTTCGTCGGCCTACGGAAAAGTGGAGCTCGGCGAGCAGGGCCGGCTGGACGCCAGCGGCCAGTGGATCAACACCTGGCGCGACGGCGCACTGCGCGGCGCCTGGGCGCTGGACGGCGGCGCGATCACGGTGATTGCCGGAAAGATCGTGGCCCACAAGGATGCCGTGCTCGACGTATCGGGCGGTGGCCGCGCGGACCCCGGCAAGCAGGGCCTGCCGACGCTGCGCGTGGGCAATGCGGGGTCCATTTCGCTGGCCGGCGTGACGCCCGACCTCGACCTGAACGCACTGAACATGCGCGCCCATGCAGCGGGCTCGGCGGGCAGCCTGTCGATCCAGACCGCCTCGGCGGTGCAGATCGGTGGCGTGCCGCCCGTTTCGCCGCCGGACGAAGCCGGGGCCACTTCGGCCTCCTCGGTGGTGATGCTGCCGCCCACGCTCTTCGGCGAGCGCGGATTCGGCAACGTCACGGTCTCGGTGCGCGGCGAAGGCAAGGGCATCGTGGTGCCCGAAGGCGTGGTGGTGTCGCAGCAGGCCACGAGCATCGACCTGAACAACTTCGCTTGGCGCGACCTTCCGAGCGGCCGCAACCTGGCCGAGGCAGCGCCCCTGGGCATGCTGCGGCCCGACGAGCGCGCGGCGCGAAGCCCCGCGGCGCTGTCGCTCGGCACCGAGAACGGCCCGGTCCGCGTTGCGCGGGGCGCCAGCGTGCGCACCGACACCGGCGGCAGCCTGTCGCTGAACGCCGGTGGCGAACAGGGCGTGCTGACGGTCGGCGGGCGCCTTGACGCACCGGCGGGCCGCATTGGGTTGAGCGGCGCCACGGTGGTTCTCGAAGCCGGCGCCGAGCTGCTGGCGCGCGGCGTGCCGCTGATCCGCATCGACAGCAGCAGCGGCCGCCGCGTGGGCGAGGTGCGCGACGGCGGCACGGTGAGCATCCTGGCGGGCGACATGCGGCTGGAGAAAGATGCGCTCATCGACGTGTCGGGCGCCACCGGCACGATCGACGGCGTGCCCGATGCCGGCCCCTCGGGCACGCGCGTGCACCGGCCCGCACCGGAGATCCGGCTGGACAGCAACGGCGGCCTGATCGAAATCACGGGCAAGGGCCTGATCGAAAGCACGATGGTGGGCAAGGCGGGCGGGCCCAACGGCATCGGCGGGCGCATCCGCCTGAACATGACCGCGACATCGGGCCCGACAGGCTCGCCGCTGGAGCAACTGCAACGCGTGCTGCAAGACCCGGACTGCGTGGGCCTGGCGGTGGACGGCGTGTGCAGCGACTGGCGGCAGGGCGTGGACTACGACTGGGCGCCCGGCCTGCGCAGCTACGGCTACGAGATCGACGGGCCGATGATCCTGTCGTCGGCGCTGCTCGCGAAGCTGGCGGACGTGAAGGAGCTGGTGGTGTCCGACCGGCTGGGCCTGCCCGGCGCGAACGGCGCGCTCGATGCGGCGCAGTTCGGCCTGACGCCGCAGGCGCTGGACCTGTTCCGCGACGCGCTCTTTTCGAGCGACCTGCTGCGCGACCTGCTGAACAAGCCCGGCCAGGTGTCCACGCTGACGCTGCGTCCGCAGGCCTTCAAGGACGGCGGCTTTGCCGACCTCTCGCTGGTGAATGCGACGCAGGGTGCGATTCGCCTGGACAACGCGAACCTCGCTCTGGGCCGCTCGATCTGGCTGCAGGGGCCGATCGTCGGGCACGCGGGCTCGTCGTCGTCGCTGCGCGCGCCACGCATCGTGCTGTCGGCCGTGCCCGGCGCCTCGCCTGAAGCGCCGGCATCGTCGGCCGCGTCGGCAGGGGCGGGGCAGCTCACCGTGGCCGGCTCGCTGATCGATATCTCGGCATCGGAAGACCCGACCCAGTTCCAGGCCGGCGCCGTGCGCATCGGCGGTTTCGGCCGCACGGTGCTCGAAGCCACAGAGATCCGCATGGGCGGCGCGCTGCCTTCGCCGATCAACGAAGAAACCCGGCTGCAGGTCAACCTGGACGTGGACGGGCAACTGGTGCTGAACGCCGGCCAGGTGTACCCGACCACCGCGATGACCGGCGTGATCCGCGCCGGCGATTCCATCACCGTCGAGCGCCTGGGCGATGCCGGCAGCGCGCCGCTGTCGGCCGGCGGCAGCCTGCGCCTGGAAGCACCGGTGATCGCGCAGAACGGCGTGCTGCGCGCGCCCTTCGGCCAGATCGAGCTGAACGCCGGCGAGCGCCTGTCGCTGGGCGCAGGCAGCCTCACTTCGGTGTCGGGCGCCGGAATGACCGTGCCCTTCGGCACGCTGTCCAACAACGAGCACTGGCACGATCCGTCGAAGGCGGTCGATCCCACCAATCCGTCGACTGGCTCGCTGGTTGCGCCGCCCGAAAAACGCATCACCATGAAGTCGCCCGACGTGGCGCTGGCGCGTGGCGCGGTGGTGGACATCGCGGGCGGCGGCGACCTGCATGCCTCCGAATTCGTGCCGGGCCCGGGCGGCTCGCACGACATGCTGAACATGCCCGGCATGTACGCGATCCTGCCGGGGCAGGCCGGCGCGGCGCCCGCTGGCGGTGCCGCGGCGGGCCAGCGTGTCTGGCTCGCCGGCGGCCCCGGTCTGGCGGCCGGCTGGTACACGCTGCTGCCCGCGCGCTATGCGCTGCTGCCCGGCGCCTTCGCGGTGCAGGCAACGGGCAAGGCCTGGGGCGGCGCACTCGCACCCGCCACCCGCGCACCGGACGGCAGCCTGGTCATGCAGGGCAAGGCCGGCAATGCCTATGGCGGCAACCAGGACGCGCAGGCGTCGGCCTGGCGCGTGATGTCCGGCGCCGTGCTGCGGCGCTACTCCGAATACA
Organism: Variovorax sp. GW531-E2; assembly: GCF_059423125.1. Taxonomy (NCBI): domain Bacteria; kingdom Pseudomonadati; phylum Pseudomonadota; class Betaproteobacteria; order Burkholderiales; family Comamonadaceae; genus Variovorax; species Variovorax sp. GW531-E2. The sequence continues at coordinate 25,763 of NZ_JBWKXQ010000075.1, forward strand.
ACGAGGCCACGGCCAACGACTTCTTCTCGTCCGAGGCCTTCAAGCTCACGCAGTACCGCCTGACCGGCCAGAACGTCGTCACGCCGCGCCTGCCGCGCGACGGCGGCGCGGTGGTGTTCGACGCCGGCCGCCGGCTGGTGCTGGACGGCACGCTGCGCTCGGCACCCGACGAGGGCGGGCGCGGCGGGCTGGTGGACATTGCCGGCAAGAAGATCGCCATCGTCGGCAGCGGGCAGGACAGCGCCAGCCTGCAGGCCGACGGCTACCTCGTCATCGATGCGGCGAGCCTGTCGAACTTCGGCGCGGGCAGCCTGCTGGTGGGCGGCAAGCGCAAAGGCAACGCGCTCGGCCTGGAACTGGACGTGACCGCGACCGACATCGTGGTGCGCAACAACGACGGCTCCGAACTGTTCGGCCCCGAGATCATCCTGGCGGCCAGCGACAAGGTGGCCATCGAAGGCGGAAGCCGCGTCAGCGCGAAGGGCGCGGGCGGGCGCGGCGCGGGCAACCTGGTCATGAAGCCGCGGGTAGCGGCGGTCTACGCCGACCCGGACGGGCAACTGGACGACAACTTCGACGGCGTGATCGACGCCAAGGACGCGGTGGACGACGTGCTCGTCTCGGCCGCCAGGGACTGGGGCGCGCTGGTGCGCGTGGCCACCGGCGATGCGGTCAAGGTCACCCGCCAGGGCGTGGACACCTCGCGCGGCGGGCTGGTTTCCATCGGTGCGGGTGCCATCGTCAACGGCGATGCGGCCTTGCTGATCGACGCCACGCGCACGACGGAACTGGCGGCTTCGGCGCAGATTGTGGGCACCGACCTGTCGGTGGCGGCAGGCCGCATCGGCTTCGGCGGCGGCACCGAAGGCATGGTGCTGGACGGCGGCGCGCTCGCGCAGCTGGGCCGTTCGACGCGCCTGACGCTGCGCAGCTACACCGACTTCGACTTCTACAGCTCGCTCGACCTGGGCGCGGCCGGCCTGAAATCGCTGACCTTCGACGGCGGCGCATTCGTGGGCCGCGGCGCGGGCGACGTGACGATCAAGGGCGACAGCATCGCGCTCGTCAACAGCGGCGGGGGAGGCACTGGCGTGCCCGCCGCCGGCGGTGCGGGCGGCTTCACGCTGGACGCGGCCACGCTGGTGCTGGGCGCGGGCCAGAAGACGTTCTCGGGCTTCGGCGCGGTGACGCTGGCGGGCCGCAACGCGATCGTCGGCGAGGGGGCGGGCGGCATCGACACGGGCGCGTCGCCGCTCACGCTGAACACGCCGCTGCTGACCGGCCGTGGCGGCGCGGCGCAGTCGATTGCCACGGGCGGCGCCTTGCAGGTCGTCGCTTCGGCGCAAGGCGAGGCCGCGTCGTTCGACCCGCAGGAAAGCCTGGGCCTGCGCCTGGCCCTCAGCGGGCGCAGCATTGCCTTCGACGGCCGGGCGGTGGCGCGGGGCGGCAGCATCGACATGACGGCGACCGGCGGCAGCCTGGTCGTGGGGCGCGGCGCCACCATCGACGTGAGCGGCTCCGCCAAGCAGTTCTTCGACGTGGCCGAATACGCGGACGCGGGCCGCATCGGCCTGTCGGCGGTGGGCGGCGACGTGCGGCTGGAGGCCGGCAGCCGGCTCGACCTGGCCGCGCACCCGAGGGGCGGCGACGCCGGCACGCTGAGCCTGGCGGCATCGCAGGGCGGCACGGTGGTGCTCGACGGCCTGATCGCGGCGCAGGCGGGAGGCAATGGCGGCAAGGCCGGCAGCTTCGCGCTCGACATCGAGGCGCTGCCCGATTTCGCCGGCGTGAGCCAGCGGCTGAACGACGCCGGCTTCAACCGCTCGCGCCAGTTCCGCATCCGCCAGGGCAACGTGGCACTGGGCGGCTTCACGCAGGTGGAAGACTTCGGCCTCACGGCGGACCGGGGCCGCATCGACATCTCGGGCACGGTGGATGCGCGCTCGGCCTACGGCGGCGCCATTCGCATCACCGCCGGCAACGGCATGGCAATGCAGGCCGGCGCGCAGTTGCTCGCCGGTGCCACCGGCAGCCTGGGCAACGGCCGCGTCACGCTCGAAGCGGCGGGCGGGCAGCTCAACCTGCAAGGCGGCCTGATCGACGTGGCCGGCAACGAAGGCGGCAAGGTGCGCCTGCGCGCGCGGCAGAACGCCACGCACGACGACGTCGCGGTCAGCGCGCTGAACGTTGCCGTGAACGGCGCGCGCTCGGCGGTGCTCGAAGGCGTGAGTGTCTACGACGTGAAGGACTACGACGGCGCCACGGTCGATTCGGTCAAGCCCGACGCCATCGCTGATGCCGCGCGTTTCAGGGCCGCATCGGCCGGGGTGGCGGCACGGCTGGGCACCGGGCTGGCCGTGATGCCCGGCATCGAGGTCCGCAGCGCGGGCGACCTCGCGTTGAACAGCGACTGGAATCTTTTCAGCGATTTCTCCGGCGCGCGCGAAGGCACGCTGACCTTGCGCGCGGGCGGCAACCTCGCCATCAACGGCCACCTGAGCGATGGCTTCGACGCGGCCGACCGCAGCGGCCGGCTGCAGGCGGGCCCGTCGTGGAACCTGCGGCTGGTGGCCGGCGGCGAACTGGCCTCGGCCGATGCGATGGCGCTCAAGCCGCTCGCGGCGCAGGCCGCGGGCAAGGGGTCGATCACCGTGGGCACGGCCAACACCGCCGTGCCCACCGACATCGACCCGAAGCCTGACAACGGCGCGGGCAAGCTCGTGCGCACCGGCACCGGCGACCTCGAAGTGCGCGCGGGCCGCGACCTCACGCTGGCGCACAAGGAATCGGTGATCTACACCGCCGGGCGCAAGGACACGACGGTGTGGAGCGACTTCTCCACCGCCAACCCGAACGCCAGCTACGGCGTGGAAGGCGGCAACCTTGCCATCGGCGCGCAGGGCAGCATCGAGGCCGCGCCGTCGGGCCAGCACTTCACCGAATGGCTCAACCGGCAGGGCACGCTCAATGCCAAGCGCTTCTTCGGCGAATACACCAACGGCGAAAACGGCTGGAACCCCGACGGCGTCTACGGCCCCGTCATTCACGCGCCCGAGCAGTCGAGCTGGTGGATCGACTACGGGCGCTTCCAGCAGGGCGTGGGCGCGCTGGGCGGCGGCAACGTCAGCGTGGAAGCCGGCGGCGACCTGCGCAACCTGCTGGTCGCCTTGCCGACCCACATGCGCATGCGCGGCGGCCGCTCCGCCAGCGAGGCCATGGCCATGGAAATGCGCAACGGCGGCGCCATGTCGGTGCAGGCCGGCGGCGCGATCCGCGGCGGCCAGTACTACGTGGCGCGCGGCGCGGGCGACATCCGCGCCGGCGAAACGGCGGTCGGCCACACGGTGACGATAACCCGCGACGACAGCGGCGGCGGCTTGACGAAGAGCAGCTACACCGTGGCGCCGATCCTCGCGCTGGGCGACGCCACGCTGAGCCTGCGCACGGCCGGTGACCTGCGCCTGCAGACGGTGGTCGATCCGCTGCTGGTGACCTACGGCGAGGGCCTGCGAGGCGACGGCCAGGTGCTGAACTACGGCGCCTACATGAGCGGCTACACCGACCGCAGCGCGCTGCGGCTGGTGTCGACCGGCGGCAACATCACCTTCGTGAACCGGACCGAGTTCATCTTCCGCGACCTGCTGCTGCGCTGGGTCGAGAAGGACACGCTGGTGGGCTTCGGCGGCAACCGGTATCCGGCGCGCTTTTCGGCGGCCGCCCTGAACGGCGGCATTGCCATCGACGGGCCGTTGTACGTGCTGCCGGGCACCACCAACGACGTGCGAGTGGTCGCGAAGAACGACATCCGCTTCGACGCGCCGCTCGTCATGGCCTACGCCACGCCCGCGATGATGCCCACGGGCTACATGCCGGCCGGTGCGGGCTCGCCGTTCAGCCAGATGAACATGGAGGACATGCTCGACAACCTGATCGAGCGGGCACTGGCCTCGCCGGTCAACAACACGTACCTGCGCACCGTGAACAACCCCGAGGTGCTGCCGCTGGCCAACGACTTCGAGCCCAGTCGCATCTATGCATCGCAGGGCTCCATCGTGGGGCTCGACGTGAAGGCCAACGAGCAGACCTGGGTGCGCGCGGGCACCGACATCCGCGGCCTGCGGCTGGCGGGCCGCAACCTGCGTGGGTCCGACGTCACGCTGCTGGAGGCGGGCAACGACATCCTGGCGATGCAGAGCACGGCGCGGCTGGACACGAACAACGATCTCTCGGTGGGCCTGACCGGCAACATCGAGATCCAGGGCCCCGGCACGCTGGTGCTGGCCGCCGGCCGCGACCTGTACGCCGACAACCTGCAGGTGCAGACGCTGGGCAACCAGCGCTACGACAGGAACAACCGCGCGCTGCCCGAGACGCAGGTCAAGGGCCTGCCGGAACACGGCGCCGCCATCACCGCCATGGCCGGGCTGAACCACGCCGTGGGCTACGACGCGTTCACGGCCGCCTACCTCGATCCGTCGAAGGTCGCGTCCATGCCCGACTACCTGAAGACCCGGGGCGCGGACGGCAGCGTGCTGCCCATCTACCTGGTGGACCAGGTCGAAACGCGCGCAGGCGGGCAGGAAAAAACCGTGCGCCGCGGCCTCGTCTCGTTCATGTCGGACATGACCGGCGAAAAGCTGGAGCCGCTCGAAGCCTGGGCGCGCTTCCAGAAATTGCCCCAGCTTGCGCAGCAGCAGTTCCTGCGGCAGGTGTACCTGCTCGAACTGCGCGAAGCCGGGCGCGACCAGAACGAGCCGGGCACCGGCGGCCTGCCGCGCAACGGCGGCTACAACCGCGGCTACACGGCCATCGAGACGCTGTTCCCGGGCGACACATGGAAGGGCGACGTGGCGGCCAACAAGCTGATGCTGCGCACCATGGCCGGCGGCGACATCGACGTGCTCACGCCCGGCGGCGGCCTGCAGGTGGCGGCGCTGGGCGCCGCAGTGCCGGCCGGCTACGGTCTGGTGACGCTGGCGTCGGGGCACATCGGCATTGCGGCCAGGAACGACGTCACCGTGAACCAGTCGCGCATCCTGTCGTTCGTGCCCGAGGTCACGAAGCAGGGCAGCGACCAGATCATCTGGTCCACCGTCGGCGACATCGACGCCGGGCGCGGCGCCAAGACCTTGCGCGTGCCATCGGCGCCCGAGGTGTCCACCGACCTGGACGGCGTGACGGTGATCCGCGAGAAGTCGGACATGAGCGGCAGCGGCATCGGCACCGTGGGCGACGGCGACGTCGACCTGGTCGCGCCGCGCGGCACCGTGAACGCCGGCGATGCGGGCTTGCGCGTGGCGGGCAACCTGAACATCGCGGCGCTGCAGGTGCTCAACGCGGACAACATCCAGGTCAAGGGCGAGACCAAGGGCCTGCCGGTGATCGCGTCGGTGAACATCGGCGCGCTCACCAATGCGAGCGCTGCCGCTGCGCAGGCGACGGCCGCCGCGCAGGACGCGGTGCAGCGCGAGCGCGCGGCCGCGCGGCAGGCGCTGGCGTCGGTCTTCACGGTGCGCGTGCTCGGCTTCGGCAACGAGCCCGCACAAGAGGGGCGCGACGCGCCGGCGCCGCGGTCGGGACTGCAATCCGGGGCGCAGGTCGACTACGACCCGCAGAACCCCGTGCAGGTGGTGGGCATGGGCCGCAAGATCGACCCCAGGCACTGGGCCGCCCTGAGCAGCGACGAGCGTCGTCGCCTGCAGCAGGACCGCTAGGCGGGCAGGAGCGGCATGTCATGGCACCCAGTGTCCTTTGCGAACAGGAAGCACCGGCGCGCGACCAGGCGGCCGATGCGCTGCGGGACGAAGCGCAGCGTCGCCTGGCGCTGCAGGTTTTTCTCTGCGCCAACTACGAAGGGTTGCGGCGCAAGCTGACCCGCCATCTCGGGTGCGCCGAGATGGCCAGCGAATGCCTGCACGATGCCTGGCTGCGGCTGGGCCACCTGCGGGTGGGCGCGCCCGTGGAAAACCCCAGCGCCTACGTCTATCGCGTGGCCTGCAACCTGGCCATGGACCGGTTGCGCAGCGAGGGGGCATGGCGCTATGTGGACGACCCGCACACCGCCGTCGAGTCGGCCATCGACCACGCGCCCGGGCCCGAGGACATGGCCGAGGTGCGCGCCGAAGTCGGTTCGGTCGACCGCGCGATGCAGGGCCTGCCGCGGCGTCACCGGGCGGTGCTCGAGGCCTTGCGCATCGAGGAGAAGACGCGCCAGGAGGTGGCCTCCCATTACGGGCTGTCGCTGCGCAACGTGGATACCGTCCTGCGCCAGGCGCTGGACCATTGCGGCGCGATGACGGGCCGGCCGGTGCTGGCCGGCGTCGGTACACCCCGAAGGGCCGTGGTGTCGCCCCGGATGGCCGCCTGAGCGGCACGTGGCACCGCGGCACCGCGGCACCACGGTGCTGCTTGCCACGGCAGGCGCAATGTCACGAAACTGTGGGCTTGTTCGTCAAGACAGTTCAACCACAGGAGCTTTCTTCATGCAGCCCATGTTTTCAACACTGGAAACCGACGACGACACCCCGCCCGCGGCGACGGCCGAGCCGCGCAATTCCTACCTCGAGGAAAAGGCGTTCAAGTCGCGCACGCTGCTGATCTTCGGCAGCATCACCGACAGCGTGGCCGCCGACGTCACGCGCCGGCTCATCGCGCTCGATGCCGACAGCGGCGACAAACCCATCGACATCCTCGTGAGCTCGCCTGGCGGGCACCTGGAGTCGGGCGACGCGATCCACGACGTGGTGCGCTTCATCAGCGCGCCGGTGCACATGATCGGCACCGGCTGGGTGGGCAGCGCCGCCACGCACCTGTTTTTGGCGGCGCCGCGCGAGCGCCGCGTGTGTCTGCCCAACACGCGCTTTCTGATCCACCAGCCCAGCGGCGGCGCGGGCGGCCAGGCGACCGACATCGCGATCCAGGCGCAGGAGATCATCAAGGCGCGCCAGCGCATCGCGCACGAGATCGCGCGCGAAACCGGCAAGCCCATCGATGTGGTGCTGGCCGACATCGAGCGCGACCGCTGGCTGTCGGCCACGGAGGCCGTGGAATACGGGCTGGTCTCACGCATCATTCAGCGCAAGACCGAGTTGCGACCCGCCTGATCAGGCCTTGGGCTTGTAGGCGACGACGTCGATCTCGACCTTCGCATCGACCATGAGGCGCGCCTCGGTGGTCGAGCGCGCCGGCTTGTTTTCACCGAAGTAGCTCATGTAGACGCGGTTGAAGGCACCAAAGTCGCGCGCGTCGTGCAGCCAGACGGTGCTCTTGCACACGTCGTCGAGCGTGGCGCCGGCCAGCGCGAGCACGGTCTTCAGGTTCTCCATCACCTGGCGCGTCTGCACCTCGATGCCGCCGGCCACGATCTCGCCCTGCGCGTTGGCGGGCACCTGCCCCGACACGTAGACGAAATCGCCCGCGCGCACGGCGGGGGAGAAGGGGCGGGCCTGGCGGTCGGAAGCGATGGGCGGGGCGCCGAGGTATTCGAGGG
>NZ_JBWKXQ010000076.1:0-32948 GCF_059423125.1 Variovorax sp. GW531-E2
TCGCGCAGCCAGTAGCCGAACTGCACGGGCAGGGGTTTATCCAGGCCGTAGTCCTTCTGCACGCGGGCGATGTCGGCGGCGGTGGCCTGGTCGCCCAGCAGCACCGAGATCGGGTCGCCCGAGGCGGCGCGTGTGAGCACGAAGACCAGCACGGCCACCAGGGACAGCACGACGAGCATGCCGGCGAAGCGCGAGGCAATGAAACGGAACAAGCGCGCCTCCTACTTGATCTTCACATTCCAGAAGAAGGGCCAGTTCGTGGGTTGGTAGTTGTCCAGTGCCGGGCTCTTGGCCGAGAGGGCGTTGAACTTGCCGACGCTGATGTACGGCACCTCGTCGTACACCACCTGCTGCACCTTGCCCCACAGCGCGCCGCGCTTGGCTGGGTCGCTCTCGGTGTTGAACGCACTGAGCGAGGCCTTCTTGGCGGGCGAGTCCCACCAGCCTGGTGCACCGTCGCCCAGTTGCGGTGGCGACAGCATGGGCTCGGGGAACAGCCCCGAATGGGTGATGAAGATTTCCCACAGCCGCGGGTCGTTGCGGCGCTGGGTGAGCGTGGCCCAGTCGACCACGTTGAGGTCGACCTTGAAGCCGGCGCGCTTGAGCTGCTCGGCCATCAGGAGCGACATGTTGTAGTGGAAGTCGTACTGGCGGCTGGTGAGCACGCGGATCGGCTCGCCCTTGTAGCCAGCCTTGGCGGCGGCGTCTTTCGCCTTGGTGGCGTTGCGCTGGTTGTACTGGTCGGTGCCCGCCGCCGAGTAGAACGGCGAACTCTTGGGAAAGTGGTTTGCTTCCGCGGTGAAGAAGCGCGTGTCGCCGAAGCCGGCCGCGAGCATCTCGCCCTGGCCCATCGCCGTCTGCAGGGCCTGCCGCACGGCCTGGCTGGCGAGCGGGCCTTCCTTGGTGTTGAAGACCACCAGCGGAAAACCGAAAGCGGGCGTGATGATCGGCAGTGTCTTGCCGCCGGCCTTCTCCAGGCGCGGCAGCGCTTCCACCGGCAGCAGGTCGGCAAAGTCGTACTGGCCGGCCAGCGCGCCCTCGACGCGGGTGCTGGCGTTGGGCACGGGCACGAAGCGCAGTTCTTCGATGACCGCTTCGCGCTTGCCGCCATAGCCGCTCGCGGGCTCCTTGCGCGCGGCGTATTTGTCGAAGCGCGTGAGCAGCACGAACTGGTCGGGGCGGCGTTCCTTGAACTTGTAGGGGCCGGTGCCGACGAAGTCTTTCAGCGGCGAGGCCATCGATTCCTTGGCCATCATCGCGGCGGTGCCATTGCTGGGCAGCGCCAGCTGCGACAGCAGCGGCGCATACGGCGCCTTCAGCACGATCTCCACGCCCAGCGGACCCTTGGCCTTGAGGCTCTCGATCTCCTTGCCCACGGCCTTGCCGCGCGGCGACTGGTCCATCCAGCGCTGCAGGCTGGCCACCACGTCGTCGGCCGTGAGCTCGCGCCCGTTGTGCAGCGCCACGCCCTTGCGCAGCGTGATGGCGTAGGTCTTGCCGTCGGCCGAGATCTTGGGCATGCCCTCGGCCAGCATCGGCACCACGTTCCACTTGGCATCGAAGGTGTAGAGCGTCTCGTACACGTGCTGCATGATGGTTCCGACCAGGTCGGCCGTGGAGGCCATCGGGTCGAGCGTCTGCGGCTCGGCCACCATCGCCAGCGTGGCGAAGTTGCGCGGGCCCTGCGCATGCGCTGGATGGTGGGGCAGCGTGGTGCACAGCACCGCGAGCAGCGAAGCGCTCAGCAGGCTGCGCTTGGACAGGCGAGGCAGGCGCTGGACAACAAGACCGGCGTGAGACATGGGGTGTTCCTTCATGGGCGATCGGTGGGCAATGAATTCACTTTTTTCAGGTCCGAACTTTGAAGCACAACCTATGCCAAAACATCACCATTTACCCTGAGCAATGATCTAAATATTCGAACTCTCCCTTCGAAATTCAATGCCGTTCGCGCACGCATCCGCTGCTAGATTCCGGTCGAATCTTTTCCCACCGAAAGATGGCGTCCGATCGAATTTGCGAGGATGAAAATGAGCACCAAGAAAGTTCTTGCGGTAGGTTTTCTGTTCGGCTGTGCGTTGCTGACGCATGCGGCGATCACCGGGGTGAACCCCCTCGACACGATCAGGAAGGCTGCCTCCAGCATGGCCTCCGCGGCCGCTGACCTGGTGGCCGATCCCTTGCCGCTGCAGGGACCCGGACTGGGCAACCTGACCTACACGCAGGCCGAGCTGTTCAAGCCCATCTCGATGATCAAGGAGGAGGTCGACACCGGCGTCGGGGCCGGCACCGGCGCCGACGTGCCGAAGATCCCCGGGGGCAGCGTGACGCACCCCACCGCCGGGTACACCAAGTACCACTACGGCCAGAACGTGGGCCTCATGATCAACGGCTATTTCCTGACGACGTTCACGCCCGACGGCGGCCTGGGCCCCGGGGGCTTCCTGCTCTACGACGTCTCCGATCCGCGCAACCTGCGGCTCGTCAAGCGCATCTACGAGCCGGACGGCCGCACCAAGGAACTGAGGGAGCCGCATTCCATCGGCATCGCCAGCATCGGCGGCAAGCAGTACGTCGCCGTGCCCAGCGTCTTCGGCGTGGAGTTCTGGGACTTCACCGACATCAACGACGTCAAGCAAGTGAAGAAGCTGGTGCTGCCCAACGTCAACAAGGGCGACTACAACAACGTGAGCTGGCAGCTGTGGTGGCAGGCGCCCTACCTGTACGTGGCGGCGGCGGAGCAGGGCGTGTTCGTCATCGACGCCACCGACCCCGCGAACGCAGTGCTCGCGAACCGTGGCGCCGGCAAGCCCAACCCGATACCGACGGGCGAGCTCGGCGGCTTTCGCGTGGGGCCGATCTTCACCATGGGCAACCACATGGTGCTGACGTCCATGACCAACACCAGCGGCTTCGCCAGCCTGGACATCTCGGACCCGCTGAATCCCAAGGTGCTCGACACCGTCTCCGGGTCCACCGCCAGCTACTACTCCACCTGCTTCGACGGCAAGAAGGTCTACGCCTCCGCACAGGAGAGCGGCGGCAAGATGTACGGCTACGACCTGAGCGACCGCTCGCGCTTCGTGGCCGAGGACAACCGGCTGGTGATCAACCAGCAGCTGTACTGCAGCACGCAGGACAACTTCGTGTTCCAGGGCGCGCAGAACTACATCCACAAGGTCGATGTGAGCAACCCGCTCAACCACGTCGAAGTCGGGCGCGGCGGGCTCTTCGCGACGACGCACCCCGATTTCTCGAGCTCCGACCATGGCCAGGTGTCGCCGTTCGGCAACCTGATCTACGTCGGCAACGACCACGGCTCGGGCAGCGGCTTCATCGTGCATGCGGTGGACCCCGACACCACCAAGCCCGAAGTGAAGCAGGTCTCGCCCGTGAACGGTGCGAAGCAACAGGCGCTCACCTCGCGCATCGGCCTGGGCATGACCGACAGCATCCGCCCGGAGAGCGTGAACGCCAACACCTTCATCGTGCGCCCGGTCGGCGGCAACACGCTCGCGGGCACCTACAGCGTGCAATTGGGCATCGTCAATTTCCACCCCGCGCAGCCGCTGCAGCCGGGCACGAGCTATGAAGTGTTCCTGCCGGCCAACGGCCTGAAGGACTATGCGGGCAACGCCATCGCGGCCGACTACCGCTCGACCTTCAACACCGGCAATGCCAACGACATCAACCTGATGCACCACTGGGCGCTGACCGGCAACCTGGGTGACCAGATCAGCGCCAACAACGGCACGCCCGCCACCGGCGACGCGTTCGAGAGCATCGGCCTGAACTTCGCGAACCGCACCACGGGCGTGCAGCTGAAGAACGACAGCGTGTCCACCACGCTGGGCGGCACCGCCTCGCTGAGCTTCTACATGAAGACCACGCAGGCCGGCGGTGCGAACTCGTGGACCGCGCCCGGCATCTTCGGGCGCGACCAGTCGCCGGGCGTCGACGACGTGTTCTGGGGCTGGCTCGACAGCACCGGCAACATCAAGCTGTCGGTGGGCGACCACGCGGGCACGCGCTCGCAAAGCGCCGTGAACGACGGCAACTGGCACCACGTCGTGCTCACGCGCGACGCGGCCTCGGGTGCGCAGGCGGTGTACGTCGATGGCGTGAAGACCACGTCGACCGGCCCCACTGGCACCAAGGGCCTGACGAACAAGTTCCAGCTCATGGGGCAGATCCAGGGCAACGCCGCACTCTTCAAGGGCACGCTGGCCGAGGTGCGCGTGTACGGCCGCGTGCTCGGCGACACCGACGTGGCGGCGCTGCGGGCGCAGGCCGTGATCGGCGATCCCGGCATTGTGGGCGCACCGAAGATCGTCAACGGCCAGCTGAACTTCAACCCGGCCACGCTCGGTGCCACCGGCGCGCAGTTCCGCTGGAACTTCGGCGACGGCACGCAGAGCGCGTACGCCTCGCAGCCCGGCGTCACGCACACCTACAGCAGCCCCGGCCACTACACCGTGACGCTGACGGTGAAGGCCGCGAACGGCCAGGAGACCTTCTACACCTACAACCTCACGGTGATCGCACCCGTCACGGCGGCGGCGCCGACGCACACGACCAACATCGCGGGCGATGCGAACGCGGTGTATTCGGTGAACCCCGACAGCGGCACGGTGGCCGCCATCGACGCGCAGACCTTCGCCAAGCGCTGGGAAGTGCGCGTGGGCGACGAACCGAAGACGCTGGCCGTGGGCCCCGACGGCCGCATCTGGGTCACGGTGCAGGGCGAGGACAAGCTGGTGGCGCTCAACGCAGCCGACGGCACGCTGTCGACGACGGTGCCACTGGCCTACGGCAGCGGCCCGTACGGCGTCGTCTTCACGCCCAACGGCACCAAGGGCCTGCTGACGCTGGAAAGCAAGTCGGCCCTCGTCAGCTTCGACCCGACCACCGGCGCCGCCACCGGCACGCTCGCCCTGGAAGGCAGCCTGCGCGGCATCGCGGTCGATGCGGGTTCGCAATCGGCCTACGTGACGCGCTTCAAGTCGAAGATGACAGGCGGTCAGCTGCACAAGGTGAACCTGCAGAGCTTCAGCAGCGCCACCACCATCGCACTGGCGGTCGATACGACGACGGTCGACACCGAGGCCGCCTCGCGCGGCGTGCCCAACTACCTGAGCCAGGTGGTGATCTCGCCCGACGGCGCGCGGGCGCTGCTGCCTTCGAAGAAGGACAACATCGTGCGCGGCACCTTCCGCGACGGCCTGCCGCTGGAGCACGACAAGACGGTGCGCTCCATCCTGTCGCAGGTGAACCTGCAGACGGCGGCGGAAGTGTTCAGCGAACAGCTCGACTTCAACGACCGCGCCCCCGCGCGCGCCGCGCTGTACTCGCCGGCCGGCGACTACATCTTCGTGGCGCAGATGGAAGGCAACCGCATCGCCATCGTCGATGCCTACAACCGCTCGGTGCGCGGCGAGATCAACGCCAGCAGCGCGCCGCACGGCCTGTACCTCGATGCGGCGCGCAAGCGGCTGTACGTCAACAACTTCCTGGCGCGCTCGGTGTCGGTGCACGACGTGGCGCAGGTGCTGTCCTCGGAGTCGGCCGCCCCGGCCTTCCTGCAGAACGTGACCACCGTGGCGCAGGAGCCGATGGCGGCCGCGGCTCTGCGCGGCAAGCAGGTGTTCTACAACGCGTCCGACCGGCGCATGAGCATGAACAACTACATGTCCTGCGCGAGCTGCCATGCCGATGGCAGCGACGACGGCATGGTGTGGGACTTCACGCAGCGCGGCGAGGGCCTGCGCCGCACCATCAGCCTGCAGGGCCGTCGCGGCACGGGCCACGGCAAGCTGCACTGGACCGCCAACTTCGACGAGGTGCAGGACTTCGAGCACGACATCCGCAACGAGTTCGGCGGCACGGGCTTCCTGACCAACGCCGACTTCTCGGCCACGGGCGACCCGCTCGGCGTGCCGAAGGCGGGCCGCAACGCGCAGCTCGACGATCTCGCGGCCTACCTGAACTCGCTGAACAAGTACATGCGCAGCCCGACCCGCGCGGCGGACGGCAACCTCAGCGTGGACGCGGTGCGCGGCCAGACCGTGTTCAACACGGCCCAGTGCGCGACCTGCCACACGGCGGGCAGCCTGCGCGACGGGCTGCGGCACGACGTGGGCACGATCCAGCTCTCGTCGGGCAAGGGCAGCAACCAGCCGCTGGCCGGCGTGGGCTTCGACACCCCGACGCTCTACGGCACCTGGAGCAACCCGAGCTTCTTCCACAACGGCCAGAAGGCCACGCTGCAGGACGTGCTCGCGGGCGGCCACGGCAATGCCTCGGGCCTGCCGGCGGCCGACCTGCTGGCACTGGGCGAATACGTGAAGTCGTTCGACACCGCACCGGCGATCGACACGCGCATCCGCTCGGAGAGCAACAACCTGTGCGTCAACGTGTCGGGCGGCTCGACGGCCAGCGGCGCCACGGTGGTGCAGTGGGCCTGCGGCAACGGCGCCAACGAGACCTTCACCGTCAACAGCAGCGGCGGCTACAGCCAGTTCGTCGCGAAGCACAGCGGCCTGTGCCTGGCACAAGGCAACACCAATGCCGGCGGCGGCCCGGTGGTGCAGCTGGCGTGCACGGCGGGCGCGGCCACGCAATGGAGCGTGGTCGGGGCGACGCTGCGCAACCGGGTGTCTTCGGGTGCGTGCCTCGATGTGCCCGGCTCGACCACCACGCAGGGCACGGCGCTGTCCACCTACGCCTGCCATGGCGGGGCCAACCAGCGCTGGAGCCAGATTCCCTGAGCTCTTCTGCCCGTTCTCTCTCTTTTTTTCTCTCGCTCTCCAAAAAAGGAAATCACGTGTCGGCACTCCAACTCTCCCTCCCAGGCGGCTATCGGTTCATTCCGGGCGTCCAGCAGTACTCGGCTGGCGTGGCCGCCGAACCTGGGTTTCGCATCGAGCGCGTGCGCTTCCTGGAGCCCCTGCCCCTGAAGCAGGGCTTTGCGCGCATCAAGGAAATCCTGGAGGAGGCCTCGCGTCCGCTGGCCGCCTTCTGCGCGTGCGAACTGCGGTCCCCGGCACCGTTCACCGAACAGGGCTTCGTCGAGTTCAACAACCTCTACGTGGGCACGTTGAAGGAGTGGGGCATCTTCATCGGCGACCTGAATCCGGTCGCGCGAAGCAACGTGTGCCCCGCGCTGTCGCCGCCGTCGGAGCCCTCGTTCCATGCGTTCAGCTACACCGTGCCCGACGCCGAGGCGGCGGCGTCGTTCGTGGTGGCCGGCAGCGCCGAAGCACCGGAAGGCAAGGGGCACTACCGCGACCATGCCGTGCGCCTGGGCGACACCTCGCCGCCCGCCATCCTGAAGAAGGCGCAGTGGGTGCTTGACGAAATGGAACGCCGCCTGGCGTCGCTGGGCTTCACCTGGGCCAGCACCACGGGCTCGCAGCTGTACACGGTGCACGACATCCATCCCTTCATTGCCGACGAGATCGTCAAGCGCGGTGCCGCGCGGCACGGGCTGACCTGGCACTACAACCGCCCGCCCGTGGTCGATCTCGAGTACGAGATGGACTGCCGCAGCGTCCAGTTCGAACGCGTCGCGGTCTGATTGCGCGCGGGTCGCCACACCTTCTCACCGAGATGCCCATGCCCAAGAAATTGCCGCATCGCCTGGCCGCCACCTGCCTTGTCCTGAGCGCGTTCCTGGCGGCCGGCCTCGCCGCTGCGCAGAACATCCAGGAGCGCACCTTCAAGTTCGCCTTCGTGAACCAGAAGGAGCATCCGCAGGGCATGGGGGCGCAGCGCTTCTCGGAGATCGTCGAGAAGAAGAGCGGCGGCAAGATGAAGGTGAAGCTCTTTCCCTCGGGCGTGCTCGGCGGCGATGCCTCGGTCATCGCCTCGCTGCAGGGCGGCACGGTGGAAATGACGATGGCGATCCCGGGCCTGCTCTCGGGCATGGCCCGGGAGTTCTCGCTGTTCGACCTGCCGTTCCTGTTCAACAACGAGAAGGAAGCCGACTTCGTGCTCGATGGCCCGGTCGGCCGCAAGCTGCTGGACAAGCTGCCCGAGAAGGGGCTGATCGGCCTCACGTACTTCGAGCACGGCTTTCGCAACGTCACCAACAGCCGGCGGCCGGTGGCGAAGATGGAAGACCTGCAGGGCCTGAAGCTGCGCGTGATGCAGATCCCCGTGATGATCGATGCCTTCCGCGCGCTGGGCGCCAACCCGTCGCCGCTGCCGCTGCCCGAGGTCTACACCGCGCTGGAGCAGAAGGCCGTCGACGGCCAGGAAAATCCGTACTCGCTGGTGGAAGCCTCGAAGTACTACGAGATCCAGAAGTACGGCTCCAACACGCGGCACGTGTTCAACCCCGTCGTGCTGCTGTTCAGCAAGAAGCGGTGGGAGCAGCTGTCGGACGACGAACGCAAGATCCTTCTCGATGCGGCCCGGGAGACGCAGCCCTTCCAGCGCGCCGCCAACCGCGACGTCAACGCCAGGGCCGCCGAGTTCCTGAAGGGCCAGGGCATGGTGTTGACCGAGTTCCCCGCCGCCGAGCGCGAGCGCCTGCGCGAGAAGCTCGCGCCGGTCACGGACAAGCATGTCAGGCAGATCGATCCGGCGCTGACCCAGGAACTGTTCTCCGAGCTTGGCAAGGCGCGCGGCAGCGCCGCCAGATAGCCAGCCAATCAACCACCAAGGAATGACGAATGAAGCTGTTGCGTTACGGGGCCGTCGGCCAGGAAAAGCCGGCGATGCTCGACGCAGAAGGCCGCTTGCGCGACCTCTCCATGCACGTGAACGACATCGCACACGAGGTGCTGTTGCCTTCCGGCCTGGCGCGCCTCGCCGCGCTGGACCCGCAGAGCCTTCCGCTGGTGGAGGGCTCCCCGCGGATCGGCGCCTGCGTGGCCGGCTCGGGCAAGTTCATCTGCATCGGGCTCAACTACTCGGACCACGCGGCCGAGACGGGCGCCACGGTGCCGCCCGAGCCCATCGTTTTCCTGAAGGCGACCTCGGCGATCGGCGGACCGAACGACGCGCTCGAGATTCCGCGCGGTTCCACCAAGACCGATTGGGAGGTGGAGCTGGGCGTGGTGATCGGCAAGACCGCGAAGTACGTCAACGAGGCGGACGCGATGGACCACGTCGCGGGCTACTGCCTGATCAACGACGTGTCGGAGCGCGCCTTTCAAACCGAACGCCAGGGCCAGTGGACCAAGGGCAAGTCGGCCGACACCTTCGGACCGATCGGGCCCTGGCTCGTGACACCCGATGAAGTGCCCGACCCGCAGCAGCTGGACATGTGGCTGGAGGTCAACGGCGTGCGGCGCCAGAGCGGCTCCACGGCCACCATGGTCTACGGCGTGCGCTACCTGATCGCGTACCTCTCGCAGTTCATGAGCCTGCGCCCGGGGGACATCATTTCCACCGGAACCCCGCCCGGCGTGGGCATGGGGTTCAAGCCGCCGGTCTACCTCAAGCGCGGCGATGTCGTCACGTTGGGCATCGAAGGGTTGGGCACGCAGCGGCAGGTTGCCACGCAGTTCGATTGAAGGGGAGGTGGCAGGGGGTGGCAGCGGGCCGTGAGGCGCCCGCTGCTGCCGCTGTGTCAGACCAGCGTGGCGCTCACGCCGCGCTGCACCACGGGCGCGATGCCGGCGTAGAAGAACGCCAGGCTGTCTTCCGGCCCGTTGACGGCCCGCCCGCGCACCTTGGCCATCGCGCAGACGCCGACCTGTGCGCTGTCGGGGCCGATCACGAGGACGAAGGGGTTGTCGTCGTCGCCGCGCAGATAGCGTCCGCCGAACTCGCGGCGTGCGGTTTCGAACACGTAGGCCGAGGCCAGGAAGTGCAGGTCGTCGGGCAAGGGCGCCTGCTGCTGGAAGAAGTCTTCGAGCACCTGATCGACCAGGACCAGCGAGGCTTCGGAGTAGTCGAGCGCCGCGCTGTCGATGGGCGCGCCGGGTTGCGAGAAGGCGCCGATGAAGTCTTCCGCCTGCGAGGCCATGCCGGCCTCGAGCGTCGACGGCATGTCCACTTCCGGCTGCTTTTTCTTCTTCAGGAAATCGAACAGTCCCATGGTGCGTCTTGGCCTTTCTCTTGCGGATGGAGGAGGCCGCAGGCTAGCGCAGAACGCGCACGCTGCGATGACGCGCCACGGTGGATGAAGACCCGAGCTTGCTTTTGATTGTTGCGGAATGTATGTTCTTCGGCGGAGGGGCTTGAGCCCGCTCGCAACAAAAAAGCAACGAGGGGAAGAAGCGCATGGGAGGAGATGCACCGGCTGTCTGCACGATGGCATGCCGATGGGGCCGCCTGTTGGCGGCCGCAATTTTTCTGGGTATCGGTGCTGCCGCGTGCACAACGCCTGCGGCCATCCCTTCCGGCGATGCCTCGGTGGTGTCGCCCATCAGGCTCGGCATCGGGTCTTTCTATGGCGATGCCGAGACGGCGAACCTGTTCGTGGAGGTGCTGCGGGCAGACCTTCGGCGAGGCGGAACATCCATCGGAACATTCGACGCCAGCGGAGCGAAGCTGGGCGCTTTCGACATGCCCGATTGGGCTTCTTGGCGGGCGCGTGGCGCGAGCGCCGCGATAGGTGGACGCGTCGAGATTCGCCCGGACGGCCGGTTGCTCGCGCAGGTCCGGATATGGGATGTCGTCGCGCGCCAGGAGCTCGGCGGGTTGCAGTTCGATCAACCTGTTGAAGATCGACGCCTCGTTGCGCATGCGATTGCGAACTTCGCCCAGGAGAAGCTGACTGGCGTCAAAGGCAGTTTCCTCGACAGGCGCATCAAGATCAGCCTCAAGGGCACGCGCTATGTCATGTCGATCAGCGACAGCGACGGTGCCAATGAGCAGGCTGCGCTGAGTTCACCGAAGCCTCTGTTGATGCCGCTGTGGCTGCCCGACCGGAAGTTCCTGACCTACGTGTCGCTGGAAACCTCGACGCCGACCGTCTGGTTGCAGGAGGCCGCTTCAGGCATGCGGGAGCCCGCAGCGGCGGCCATGCAATTGGTCAAGGCGTGTCCATCCGAGGCTGCTCTTTTCGTTCCTCTGCCCATCCAGACACCGCCCGAGCAACTGCTTGAAGAAGGCTGGGAAAAGCACGCAGGCGCGGCCTGCAAGGCCAGGTTGTTGGCGCTCGCCAATCAGGCCGAGGCAGCACTTGCACGTCGGCGGCTGGGGTTGCCTGCAAGACCCGCCGTCAAGGCGGACAGCGAGTTGAGTTGGGCGGAGCGCGTCGCCAAGGCCATACGACCGAACATCGTCTTCGACGTTTCGCTGCTGACCGGAAACCCCGCGGTCGATATCAACGCACAGCTGGCGCCCGATGGCCGGGTGCTCGGTGCCATCGTGGAGAAACCCAGCGGCTTTCCGGACTGGGATGCGGCGGCCCTTCGCGGGGTGTTGAAGACAGAGCGCCTGCCACTCGACGTGAACGGGCGGGTGCCACCAGTCTTCGTGCTTCGCATGCGGCCATTGCACTGAGTGATGGGCCGACTGTCTTCCCCTGAACATGACAACAAGGAAAAACCTGTGAGATCGAGTCCTTCGCTGCTTCAACGCGTGTTCCACCACTTCGTCCTCGCTGCCGCGTTGGCGGCGCTTGCGGCCTGTACCACGGCACCTATTGCGCCCCAGCAGACATTGACGGGGCAGGAAGGCGCCGTGGTCGTGAAGCTCATCACGAACAGCCCAGGCGAAAACGATCCCGCCGAAACCCTCTCGATACTGCACCTGGAGCGCGTACTGGCGGCGGGTGAGAAGCAGACCGGGCGTGACCTAGTCACCCTGGTTCGCACCCGGCATGCCACTTACACCACGGCGGTTTTCAGTGGCATGGTGATTCCAGGCCGGTACGTGATCAAGACGGCCGGAGGCAATCGCGGCAACGTGACCTACACCTTTCCCATCGACGCGAAATTCGGCAGCTTCGATGTGGTGAAAGGCGAAGTCACCTTGCTGGGCACGCTCCTGATACAGCCCCGGATGGGTACCCGTTTCGTGGTGGCCTATGTGCCGCCGGAGGCAGAGCTGCGACAAACGTTCGAGACGCTCTATCCCGCACTGGCTGCGCAGACCCAGGGCCACCCCACGCACAGCTTCCTTCCCACCATCGACCTCGAGCGGCGCGCGGCATTGGCCTCCGAGGTCAAGCGAAGCGCGTCGCTTTGGAACGGGCTCGCGCAAACAGCCGATGGGGAGTTCATGGCCGGCAGCAAGGTCGGCAAGGTGCTGTGGCGCAAGGCCGGCGAGACCCGATGGAAGGAACTGGATGTCGGAAGCTGGCGCGAAGTGCTGTCGGTGCGGCCGTTTCGCGGTGGCATCCTTGCCGCCGGTGAAGAGGGGCTGTTGCGTCATTCGGTTGACGAAGGGCGCACCTGGAAGAGCTTGATCCCTCCCGATACCGGCCTCATACAACTGGCACATCCCTTGCGCGACGGCAGCCTGGTTGTCTTCTCGCGCCGCGAGGGGCTCTGGTCGACCTATGTCGCCGAAGACGTCGACAGCGGCAAGTGGCGCAAGCTGGGTGAGTTTTCAGACACCCGCTCGATCAATGTGCCGTGGATGCGAACGATGACCGTCAGCCTTCCGGATGCAGCCGGCGTCATGATGCCCAACGGAGACCTGCACATCACGGACGGCAAGTCCATCACGCGAACGAGCAATGGTCAGTCGACGATCGATGTGAACGCGCTGCCCGACGGCACATTGATTTCTCAGACCGTGCTCATGACCAAGACCACGCTGCTCTCGAAGGACACGGGCAAGACATGGGCCGATCTGGATACCAGCCGGTTCGTGGTCGCGATTGCGTTCAAGGATGCGCAAACCGCTTACGCCGTTGCACCCATCGCGCCCGGTTTGCTCCCTGGACCACTCGGGTTGATGACGACGCGCGATGGCGGAAAGAGCTGGTCGCATACCGGCAGTTCACCTGGGCTGACAGGCGCTTATGCCGTCCGCCAGATGATGGTGGACCGGGCCGATGGTTCACTGCTGGCGTTTCTGCCCGACAACGCCATCGTCCGATCCGCGGATGAGGGGAAGAGCTGGAAGATCGTGAAGGACAACTAGGGCAGGTTGCCGTCTGCCTGCGCGCTTGACGGCAAGCAAGAACTCAAAGGCAATGGGGGCGACCGGCCCTCAGGCCTGCACCGCAGCCGACAGCTGCCGCAGCATGGCCGACTGCCGTGCCTCTTCGGCGTCGCGCAGGCTCTTCGCGGCGCGCGCCGCAACGTAGCTGACGTACAGGGTCTCGACGGCCCGCGCCCATTCGTGCGCCTTCTGCGACACGCCTTCCGCCTTCACCGGCGAGCCAGTGGCCATCGGCGTCGACAGGTCGTCCAGCGGACGGGCTGGCACATCGACGCCGGCCTTCCCGAGGATCACGGCTTTCTGAAGGATGGTGAGCATGGCGGACCTCTCTTTTTTCTTGTTCCAGAGTAACAGCGCCCTTCGCGGGCTGCCATTCGCCAGATGACGTATCCGCCCCCGAATTCAAGATGAACTTTCGGCTGACATGGGGTTTGTCTGGGTGGCCGGAAGCAGGGCCTACACGAAGCGCCATCGGCCTCTCGCAATGTCCCTTCGGTGGTTCTGGATGCAAATAATATTTGTTTTCATTCTCAATAGAATTGATGCTGATCAGTTGGTACGCAACAACAACGCATCCCGAGAGCGGCCCTGTTTTTCCTGCCGTTTCCCGTGGAGTTTTTGCATGTTGTTTTCGCGTTGCGGCCGTCGGCCGCGTCCGTCGGTGCTGGCGCTGGCCGCCGCATCTCTTTTTTCTCCCGCCCTGTTCGCCCAGACGCCCGCTGAACAACAACTGCGCGAGGTCGTCGTCAGCGCGACCGGCTTCGAGCAGGAACTCAAGGACGCGCCCGCTTCCATTTCGGTGATCACGCGCCAGGAGCTGGAAACGCGCCAGTTCCGCGACCTGGCCGAGGCGCTGCAGAACGTCGAAGGCATCGACGTGGGCGGCGCGACCGGCAAGACCGGGGGCCTGGACATCTCGATCCGCGGCATGCCCAGCGACTACACGCTGATCCTCATCGACGGCCGCCGCCAGAACGTGGCCGGCGACGTGACGCCCAACGGCTTCGGCGCCGCGCACACCAGCTTCATGCCGCCGCTGGCGGCCATCGAGCGCATCGAGGTCATCCGCGGCCCGATGTCGACGCTGTATGGCTCCGACGCCATGGGCGGCGTGGTCAACATCATCACGCGCAAGGTGGCGCGCGAATGGGGCGGCCAGGTCACGATGGAAACCGGCATTCCGCAGGACAGCGAGTGGGGTTCGCAGACGCGCTCCAGCGTCTACCTGAGCGGCCCCGTGGCGACCGACCTGCTGGGCCTGACCCTGCGCGGCAACATCTACCGCCGCGAAGCCGCCGACTGGGTGCTGGCCCCCGGCCAGGCGCAACCTGCGACGGCCCGCAACCCCGCGCCCGCCGAGAGCCGCCAGCACAGCGTGGGCGGGCGCCTGATGCTCACGCCCAACCGCCAGCACGACATCTGGCTCGACGTCGAATCGGGCCGCAGCTGGTACGACAACGAAGACGGCCGCCTGGGCACGCGCGACGCCGCCGCGCCCAACCGCACCGGCAACAACCCGCCGGGCTACCTGGACGCGCTGCGCTTCAACCGCGACCAGGTCGCCATCGGCCACACCGGGCGCCTGGGCTTCGGCACCGTGGAAAGCAGCCTGATGCACACCACCACCGAAACCGTCGGCCGCACGATTCCCGGCGGCGCCATCCCGCGCAATGCCGCGGCCCGCCGCACCGTGTACTGGCTGAACGAAGCCGACCGCGGCCGCGCGCGCGAACTCAAGACCACCAACCTCGTGCTCGACAGCAAGCTCGTCGCGCCGGTTGGCGACGCCCACGTGCTCACCGTCGGTGGCCAGTGGTGGGACGCCAAGCTGGTCGACGGCCTGCTGCCGCGCTCGCAGAGCCAGACCATGTGGGCGCTGTTCGCCGAAGACGAATGGCGCCTCGCGCCCGGCCTCACCGCCACGCTGGGCGGGCGCTACGACCACCACAGCGCCTTCGGCGGCCACGTGAGCCCGCGCGGCTACCTGGTCTGGGACGCCACGCCGCAGTGGACCTTCAAGGGCGGCGTCAGCAAGGGCTTCCGCGCGCCGCGCCTGAACCAGCTGATCGACGGCATCAGCGGCGTGAGCGGCCAGGGCGCCACGCTCAACATCGGCAACCCGAACCTCAAGCCCGAGACCAGCACCAGCACCGAGCTGTCGGCGCTGTTCAACAACCAGAAGGGCCTGACCGCCTCGGCGACCCTGTTCCACAACAAGGTGAAGGACAAGATCGCCAGCGGCGGCGACTGCAGCGTGGCGCGCATCTCCAGCTGCGTGGTCGACCCCACCGCCAACTACTCGGTCAACGTCGACCAGGCCAAGACCTGGGGCATGGAACTGAGCAGCCGCGTGCAGCTCACCAAGGCCTGGGGCCTGAAGGCGGGCTACACCTGGACCGACAGCGAAGTGACCGAGGGCGGCGTGAAGAACGGCAAGCTGGCCGACACCGCGCGCCACCTGCTGCACGCGCAGCTCGACTGGAACCCCGACGCCAAGTGGCGCTTCTGGCTGCGCGGCGAGTACCGCGGCAAGAGCCCGCGCTTCACCGGCGACCCGGCGCGGCTCACGGGCAACAACCTGGCGATCTACCGCGCGGTGGGCGACATCAAGGCCTACCACCTGTTCCACCTGGGCGGCTCCTACCAGGTGTCGAAGAACGTGCGCCTGAACGCCAACATCAACAACCTGTTCAACAAGGACTTCCGCAAGTTCCAGCAGGTGAACCTGGCGGGCACCTCGGCCTGGGTCAACGAGTACTTCCAGGGCGGCGCGTCGGTGGCGGGCACCACGCCGGCGGGACGCACGATCTGGCTGTCGGCGAACGTGACGTTCTGACGCTGACGGCGGGCGGCGTGGGCCTCAGGGGTTCGCGTCTGCCTGCCACACGAGCGTCGCCGCGCTCAGGTCTTCGAGCGCGCTGCCCACCGCCTTGAACACCGTGCGCTCGGCATCGCCCGTGCGCCCGGGCCGCGTGCCTCGGCACAGCTCGGTGAGCGTGCCCTGCACCGCGTCGGCGCGCAAGGTGCCGGCCGCGATCGCGTCGAGCAGGTCGCCGGCCTTCTGCAAGGCTTCGGGCGTGTCGATGAAGGTGCGCGTGCCATCGAAACACTGCACATCGGCTTCGCGCATCGCGGGCGTGAAGCTGCCGATCAGGTCCAGGTGCGCGCCCGGTGCGAGCCATTCGCCGCGCACCAGCGGCGTGGTCGCCAGCGTGGCGCAGCTCACGATGTCGGCATTGCGCACGGCCGCTTCGAGGTCGGTGCCGGCCGCCTGCGCGTTCCATCCCTCACTGCGCCATTGCTCGGCCAGCGCCTCGGCGCCCTCGGGCCGGTGGTTCCACACCCACACCTCGTCGATGGGGCGCACGCTCGCGTGCGCGGCGGGCAGCATGCGCGCGATGCGGCCGGTGCCCAGCACCAGCAGCTTGCGCGCATCGGTGCGCGCCAGGAACGAGGCGCCCAGCGCCGAGGCGGCCGCCGTGCGCCGCGCCGTGATCTCGTTGCCGTCCATCATCGCCAGCGGTACGCCGGTGCGCGCGTCGTACAGCACGTAGGTCGCGTGCAGCCCCGGCAGGCCGCGCGCGCCATTGCCCGGAAAGATGTTGATCGTCTTGATGCCCAGGAAGCCCGCGTCGCTCCACGCCGGCATGATCAGCACCGTGCCGCGCGTGGCCGCGCCGCCGCCGGTCTCGATGCTGTGCACGTGGCGCGGCGGCACCTGCGCCTCGGCCGCGAAGGCGGCGCGCAGCGCGGGCACCAGCTGCTCGAAGCCCAGGGGGGCGGCGGTGGCGGCTTCGTCGAAGTGTTTCATGGGCGGGCAGGCAGCGCCGGGGCGCTGTCGAAGAAGGTGGTGAGGGCTTGCCGGTAGGTGGTGCCGAAGCGCGGCGCCGCCATCGGCTCGAGGTGGCCGGCGCCCGGCACCTCGATCAGCTGCTTGGGTTCTTTCGCATCGGCCAGCAGGCGCTGCGAGTGGTGGTGCGGAATCACCGCATCGGCGGTGCCGTGGATCAGCAGCAGCGGAATCGGCGCAAGGGCCGCGACGAACTTCGAGGCTGCGTAGTCGTCGCGCACCAGCAGGCCGGCGCCCGGCAGCTTGTCGTTGGCGATCGAGCGGTACGAATAGAAGGTCGACTCGATCGCCACCGCCTTCACGCCGGCCCGGTTGCCCGAGCCCACGGCCGCGATCGCGTTCGTGCCGCCCAGGCTCTGCCCGAAGACGAACAGCCGTGACGCATCGACATCCGCGCGGGCGCGCACATGGTCGAGCGCGGCGTTCGAATCCTCGAACACGCCGCGGGGCTCGGGTTCGCCGTCCGATTCGCCGTAGCCGCGGTAGTCGAACACGAAGACGTTGTAGTCCTGCGCGGGCAGCCACGCCACGAAGCGCCAGTGGCTGCTCATGTTCTGCGCGTTGCCGTGGAAGTGCACCACCGTGCCCTTCGCCGCCTTCGGGTCGGCCCGGCCCGCGGCGGGAATGAACCAGCCACTCAGGCGCGTGCCGTCGGCGCTGGTGAAGCGCACGTTCTCGTAGCGAAGGCCCAGCGCGTCGGGCGTTTCGTAGCGCACGCGGTCGGGGTAATAGAACATCGACTGCACGCAGCCGCCGAGCAGAAAGAGCGGCAGGGCGGCGAGCGGCAGCTGCCACCAGCGGCGCGTGGGTGTCGCGGTTCTGGTCATATGCGGCGCGATGTCGGCGTTTCCGGTGGGGGAGTCTGTCGGTTGGAGAACTTCAGCAGGAGGTTGATGCAAAGCGCGTGCAGGCCGAACGCAAGCAAGCCAGGTACATAGACCATGAAGAAATCGCGCCAAAAAAAGTCAGGCCTGCCGGCAGAGCCAGCAATCAGCGAAGCAAGAAACAACGCGGCGATCAGTGTGGAAAGGGCGAACGGACGAGAGGTCGAGCGACAGCAAAGATAGAGGTAGTACGCGGTAAGGGCGGCACCGAGCCAGAGGCCCGGAATGATCAGTGCTTCGGGGCCCATGCAGGTTCCTTGTTCGGGTGAATAGAGTCCTTGCTGCTGCCGACCTGGATCAGGTAGCGGCTCTCGGCAACTGAAAGACATGCATGTCCAACCACTGCCCCGACGCGTTCTCGATGAGCACGACCTCCGTGCAGCGCGCCTGCACCGGCCCCGACGCAAGCAGCCGCGCCTGCAGCTCGATGGCCGCTTCTTCCGCTTGCAGCGTGTTGCCATGCGCCACTGACAGATGCGGAACGATGTCGTCGTGCGCGCCGTCGTACGGCGGGAAGTCGGGAAACTCTTTCACCAGCGCGCGCGTCATTTCGATGAACGGCGCAGCGGGCTCCGGTGCGAGGTAGGCGGTCTCGGGAAAGCGCCCGACCTTGCCGAGCACGAACGAGAACGGCGCCGTGCGTTGCAGCACGCGCCGCGCGCGGGCGAGCACCTCGTCGGTGATCAACGCGGGGTCCATGAAAGGAACGAGCAGCGTGATGTGGGCGGGCACGCCGAGCGCCACGGTGGGGTCGAAGCGGCGGCGAAGGTCTGCGGCGATGGTTTCAGCCGCGGGGACTTTCACGGCGAATGCGGAGATGGGCATCGGGCGGAGGATAGCCCATCGATGCTCCGATTCGCTCCCGGAAAACGCGGCGATGAAGGCGCCTTCTGCCTCAAAAGAAATCGACCTCCCGCAGTGCTTTCGCGGCGACCACCAGCCGTCGGACGGTGATGCCGATCTGTTCGTGTTCCACCCCATTCGACAAGACGGCGCCCGCGTGGAAGTCCGGCTCCAGGGTGACCCGGTAGCGCATCTGGAAGCGGATGGCGCTATTGATGGTCTCGATGACCATGTACAGCGCGTTCTCGTTGAACTGCTTGCCGGTCTTTGCGCCGGAGGCCTTGAGCACCTGCCAGTCGTCCTGCTTGTGAGCTCGAAGGTCCCCCAGATCGTGCTGCCAGGCATCCAGCAGCTTGTCGCAGATCGCCAGCCCGATCTGGTCGTCGGGCGCCGATGCGTCGAGCACGATGGGCGTGCCGGTCTCGGCAATGCTCGTGGTCGAGGAGACGATGTACGTGCTGTCCCCGTACAGGTACAAGACCGCGCGCAGTTCCTTGCCGGTGCGCAACCTGGCGTCGTTGATCTCGACGGCGGAATGGTCGGGCGACGCCCTCCTGGCGGGCTCTTCCTTGGGGGCTTTCTTCAAGAAGTCGAACATGGACAGGTTCTCCTCAGTGCTTCGCAAGCGTTGAAATCCGGCCCCAGTCCAGCCCCATCTTGGCCAGGTACTTGCGCAGCCGGTCCGCATCGTTGACCACGCTGCGCTGCGTCCGCGAGGCCTGGAACAGCTGGCGCCCCGCCTCCGACAGGCTGCGCGCCGGCCGGCACACGCGCACCACCGCTTCGAGCTGCAGGCGGTCGAACAGGTCGAGCGCCGCGAACTTCTCTTCGCCGAGCAAGGCTTCCAGGTCGACCTCATCGTCCGCCGCCACTGAAGCGCCCGTGCCTTCGTGCTTCCACAGCCAGCGCAGCCGCGCGATCTCCGCCTCGACCAGCGCGACCGCGATGCGCCCGCCATCGGCCAGCGTCGCGAGCCGCGTCACGCTCGCCGACAGGTCGCGGAAGTTGCCGCGCCAGATCGCCTCGCTGCTCTGCGCAAAGCGCAGGTAGGCCGTGCGCGCCTCGGCGTTGAAGCGCACCACGCGGTGGTTCTCGGCCGCGTGCAGGGCCAGCAGGTGGTCGAGGTTGGGCTCGATGTCCTCGGGCCGCTGCGCGAGGCCGGGCAGGTCGTAGGTCCAGAGGTTGATGCGCGCGAACAGGTCTTCGCGAAAGCGCCCCTGCGCCACGTCGCGGCGCAGGTCGCGGTGGGTGCCGGCGATGAGCTGGAAGTCGCTCTCCACTTCCTTGTCGGCGCCCACGGGGAAGAAGCGCTTTTCCTCGATGG
Source organism: Variovorax sp. GW531-E2 (assembly GCF_059423125.1). Lineage (NCBI taxonomy): Bacteria > Pseudomonadati > Pseudomonadota > Betaproteobacteria > Burkholderiales > Comamonadaceae > Variovorax > Variovorax sp. GW531-E2. Next base: position 19,973 of record NZ_JBWKXQ010000076.1, read on the forward strand.
CCTTGAGCAGCATCGCCTGTTCGTCCAGGCCCAGCTCGCCGATTTCGTCGAGGAACAGCGCGCCCTGGTGCGCGGTGCGCAGCAAGCCCGCGCGGTCGCTCGCCGCGCCGGTGAACGAGCCCTTCTTGTGGCCGAACAGCGTGGAGGCCGCGCCGTCGCCGCGCAGCGTGGCGCAGTTCACCTCGACGAACGGCCCCGTCACCTGGTGGCGCGCCTGCTTCAGCTCGAACATGCGGCGCGCCAGGAAGGACTTGCCCGCGCCCGTCGGCCCCACCAGCAGGATGGGCGCGCGCGAGCGCACGGCCACGCGCTCGATCTCGTCGATGAGTGCGTTGAAGCGCGCATTGCGCGTGGCGATGCCACTCTTCAAAAACGCGACCGCGTCGCGCTGGTCGGCGTCGAAGCGGCGCGCGATCGGGTCGTAGCGCGACAGGTCGAGGTCGATGAGCGCGACCTTGCCCGCATCGCCCTGGCGCTGCTTGCGTGGTGGCGAGGTCTGGGCCAGCACGCCCGGCACCACGCGCGATTCCGACAGCAGGAACATGCAGATCTGCGCCACGTGCGTGCCCGTGGTGATGTGCGTCCAGTACTGCTCGCGCTCGGGCTGGAAGGGGTAGGCGCGCGCCCAGTCGTACAGGCGCGTGTAGACCTCGCCGAAGTCCCACGGGTCTTCGAGGTCGAAGGGCACGAGGTTGACGGTGGTCTCGGGCGACACGGCGGCGATGTCGGCCTTCACCAGCTCGGCCAGCGCCGTGTGCTTGCGCGTGTGCAGCAACTCGATGCGCGCCACCACCATGTCGTCGTGCTGCGCGAGCGAGACCGTGGGGCGCCACTTGTTCCAGCGGCCCGCGCCCTGGCCGGCATCGAGCTGGGTGCCGAGGAAACCGATGACGACGATGGGCTTCATGGATAAAAGATTAGCTGGAATTCTAAAAATTATCCAAATCCTAGCAAGGGATCGGCGCCGTGTCACACCGGGCGAAGAAGAAATTTCCCTTTTCGGTCAATGACTTGCATCGCCGTCACCGTGTTTCCAGGCGCCGGGCGCGCAAGTTGGCACGCTCGCTGCAATAGAGAGTCTGTCCGGATGCAGTTCATCCGCTCCCAGGTGCCGCATGAAAGCGGCCCGGTGCCGCAGGCCAGACCTGTTCTTGGGTCCGCGGTATGCCGCTGTTGAACTGTGCTGGTCACTGGACCTGATCCAGTCTGCTCATGGTGGAGCACCGTGCTAACCCACGGCGTGGCGGGTTCGATTCCCGCAAACAACCTTCGGCGGTGTTCGCACCGCCGCTTTGATGGGGGCGAAAGCCCCACCGCCCCGGCACACCGGAGCGAGGCGCAGGGCAGGGCCCGGCCGAGCGACACCGTGCCAGTGCAGGCGGCTTGCGCATCGCGCGTTCTGCAAGGAACCGCATGCAGCCATCGACGCAGAAGGAGGCGATGGCGCAGCCACCGCACCGACCCGTCGACCGCTGCGTTGCTGACCTCGCAAGCCACGGTGCCCGCCGCCTGTCCTTCGTGGGCCCCGATACCTGATACGCAACGTAGACGAACAACGAACGACAACCGCAACGAAGAAGAAGAGAGAGGAAGAAAAAATGCTGGGATTCACCCAATTCACCGTGAAGAAGAACGAACGCGTGCTGCTGCTGCGCAACGGCGATTTCGAGGGCCTGTATGCCGCCGGCAAGTACCGTGTGTTCACGGGCTTCGACGCCGTGCAGCTCGAGCGCTTCTCGCTGGCCGAGCCGGCCTTCGAGCACGAGCTGGCCGACTATTTCCTGGCGCGCGAGCCGCAGCTGGTGCAGCGCGAGTTCGTGCAGGTGTCGCTGGGCGAGACCGAGGTCGGCCTGCGCCATGAAGACGGCGTGCTGGTGCAGGTGCTGCCGCCCGCCACCCGCAAGCTCTACTGGCGCGGCCTGCGCGAGCAGCGCGTCGACGTGATCGACGTGGCCGCCGATGCACGCCTGCCGGCCGAGCTGCTGGCCAAGCTGCAGAGCGTGGCGCTGCGTCCGCGTGCGGTGCAGGGGCTCGAAGGCGTGCTGCTGGTGCAGGTGCCCGAGTTCCACGCCGGCGTGCTGACCCTCGAAGGCCAGATGCAGGCGCTGCTGCCGCCGGGCAACCACGGCTTCTGGCGCTTCAACCGGCAGGTGGCCGTGACCAGCGTGGACCTGCGTTCGCAGATCGCCGAAGTGAGCGGCCAGGAAATCCTGACCCGCGACAAGGTGGGGCTGCGGCTGAACCTGTCGGCGGTGTGGCGTTTCGCCGATGTGCGCCAGGCCCTGGCGCAGATGCCCAAGCCGGCCGAACATGTGTACCGCGAGCTGCAGTTCGGTCTGCGTGCGGCGGTGGGTGAACAGACGCTCGACGCCCTGCTGGAGAACAAGTCCGCCATCGACCAGACGGTGCTGGCGCAGGTGCGTGAGCGGCTCGAGGGTTCGGGCCTGGTGCTGGAGAGCGTGGGCGTGAAGGACATCATCCTGCCGGGCGAGATGAAGACCATCCTCGCGCAGGTGGTGGAGGCCGAGAAGTCGGCCCAGGCCAACGTGATCCGCCGCCGCGAGGAAACCGCGGCCACGCGCTCGCTGCTGAACACCGCCAAGGTGATGGAGGGCAACCCCGTCGCCTTGCGCATGAAGGAACTCGAGACGCTGGAACGCGTGGCCGAGCGCATCGACAAGATCTCGGTGGTCGGCGGCCTGGACCAGGTGCTCAATGGACTCGTGACGCTGCGGCCGAACGGTTCCTGAGCGACAGAGGAAAGAAAGAGACACGGGCACGCAGGCACAGAAGGGAGCGCCACTGCCAAAAATGTTTTGAATTGCCGGCTGCCTGGGTAAGACCAGGTACGGCGGGCAAGTCGGTTGACGAGCAAGGTTGAGGATGCAGGTGCTGGCTCCGATGACGGGTCTGTCACTGGCGCGCGTTTCCAATCGTCGACTGGGCCGCTGGATTCAAACACCACGGTCGCCGTATTGATGCGGGTTCGAATCCCGCCGTGTCCACCAACGAGTGTGAAGAATAGACAGAGATAGAGAGGAAAGAAAAATGACGAACTACAAACTGCATGAAGTCGCCAACGGCGTCCCCGTGAAGATGTGGACCAACGGCGTGCCCGTGGAAGACGAAGCGCAAAAGCAGCTCGAGAACGCCGCGCGCCTGCCCATCGTGTTCAAGCACATCGCGGCCATGCCCGACGTGCACTACGGCATCGGTGCGACCGTGGGCTCGGTGATCCCGACTTTCAAGGCCATCATCCCCGCCGCTGTCGGCGTGGACATCGGCTGCGGAATGATGGCCTGCAAGACCACGCTCAACGCACGCGACCTGCCCGACAACCTGGGCCCGCTGCGCTCGGCGATCGAGAAGGCCGTGCCGCACGGAAGCAACCCCAAGCGCATGGGCCGCGACAAGGGTTCGTGGGAAACGCCGCCCGATGAAACCGATGCGGCGTGGGCGAAGCTGGTGGACGAGTTCGAGCTGATCTGCGAGGACCATCCGCGCATCAAGAACACGAACAACCACAAGCACCTGGGAACGCTGGGAACGGGCAACCACTTCATCGAGGTGTGCCTGGACGAAGCGGGTGCCGTGTGGTTCATGCTGCACTCGGGTTCGCGCGGGGTGGGTAACGCCATCGGCACGCACTTCATCGAACTCGCGAAGAAGGACGCGCAGCTGCACCAGCGCAACCTGCCCGACCAGGACCTGGCGTACTTCGAGGAAGGCGCCCAGTACTTCGGCGACTACGTGCGTGCGGTGGGCTGGGCCCAGAAGTTCGCACGGGCGAACCGCGAAGTGATGATGCAGCGCGTGGTCGCGGCCGCGCGCAAGGTCATTGCCAAGCCCTTCGAGGCGCACGTGGAAGCGGTGAACTGCCACCACAACTACGTGAGCCGCGAGACGCACTTCGGGCAGGACGTGCTCGTGACCCGCAAGGGCGCGGTGAGCGCGAAGCTCGGCGAACTGGGGATCATCCCCGGCAGCATGGGCGCCAAGAGCTACATCGTGCGCGGCAAGGGCAACCCCGAGAGCTTCATGAGCTGCAGCCACGGTGCGGGCCGGAAGATGAGCCGGACGAAGGCCAAGAAGCTCTTCACCGTCGCCGACCAGATCGCCGCGACCGAAGGCGTCGAATGCCGCAAGGACGCCGACGTGATCGACGAAATTCCGATGGCCTACAAGGACATCGACGCGGTGATGGAGGCGCAGAAGGACCTGGTGGAGGTGGTTTACACGCTCAAGCAGGTGGTCTGTGTGAAGGGTTGACCGTGGGCATCGAGTACCGCGTCAGGGTCGCATTGCCGTCGCGCGAAGTCGCGCAAGGCATCTGCAGGAAGGCAGGCATCGGCGGCCACCTGAACGTCGAGGGCGAGCGCGCGGATTTCTATCCGGCGCCGCCTTCGACGCCTTCGGAATGGGCACAGGCCGTGGTCAGCATCGAGGCGGATGGCTTTGTGGTCTGCCTGCTTGCGAACACCGACTTTGCGCGACAGGTGTTGGGCAGCATCGTTCAACTCGCTGCGGGCGAAGGTATCGTGACAGTGGAAGAGCTATAGGAGGGGATCGGAAGACCGACCTGCCTTCGTAGCGACGTATTGCGGAGGTTCAAAGAAAAATGAAGAGCAACAAGCAACGGCGTGCCGAAATCAAGGCGCACCGCCTCGAACGCGCCGCGCGCGCCGTGGCACTGCAGAAGCGCCAGGCCGATGCACGCCTGCTGCGCGCCGAAGGCATGGTCGCGGCCGACACGGCCTTGCTGGCCGCGCACAACAACACCTACGGCCCGCTGCCGACCTTCTACGTCGACAAGGCGTTCACCTGCCGCGACTGTGGTGTGCAAGAGGTGTGGACGGCCAAGCAGCAGAAGTGGTGGTACGAGGTGGCGCTCGGCAGCATCCACAGCACGGCGGTGCGCTGTCGCGCATGCCGGCTCGGGACCGCGCGAACAAGAACAACGACAAACGACTGAACAAAAAAAGAAAGAAGTGTCCCGATGACGGAAGCACAAGAAGAACAACGAGCACTCGATGCCGTCGAACTCGACGGCTCCCAAGGCGAAGGCGGCGGCCAGATCCTGCGCACCGGCCTTGCGCTGTCGATGATCACCGGCCGTCCGCTGGCCATCGCGAAGATCCGCGCGGGCCGGGCCAAGCCGGGCCTCATGCGCCAGCACCTGGCGTGCGTGCACGCGGCGGCGCAGATCAGCGGCGCGCAGGTCGACGGCGCCGAGCTGGGCTCGCAGTCGCTGCGCTTCGTGCCGGGGCCGGTGCGCGCGGGCGACTACCGTTTTGCGATCGCCGGCGCGGGCAGCTGCATGCTGGTGCTGCAGACGGTGCTGCCGCCGCTGCTGCTGCAACCCGCGGGCCAGGTCAGCCGGCTGCGGCTGAGCGGTGGCACGCACAACCCGATGGCGCCGCCGTTCCACTTCCTGGAGCGTGCGTTCGCGCCGCTGGTGCGTCGCCTCGGCGGCGACCTGCAGCTCGTGCTGCGCCGCTGCGGCTTCTATCCGGCCGGTGGCGGCGAGGTGGACGCGACGATCGTGCCGGCGGCGGATGGCGCGCGGCTGCAGGCCTTCGACCTGCTGTCGCGTGGTGAGCTGCGCGCGGGCCATGCGGAGTGCCTGGCGCCCGGCCTGCCGCGCCATGTGGCGGCGCGCGAACTTGAGACGGTGGGGACGGCGATGGGCTGGTCGGTGGAAGCCGAGCAGCTGCGCACGGTGCCGACGCGCCAGAACGAAGGTCCGGGCAATGCGCTGCTGGTGACGCTGGCCTACGCCCACCTCACCGAGGTGTTCACGGCCTTCGGCGAGAAGACGCTGAGCGCGGAGCAGGTGGCGCACGGCCTCGTGAAGGAGGTGCGCGCGTTCCAGAAGCACGAGGACGCGGCCGTGGGGCCGCACCTGGCCGATCAGCTGGCGCTGCTGCTGGCGCTGGCGGTGTTCCGGCAACCGGGGCAGTCGGGCGCGTTCACCTGCAGCGAAGTGACGCCGCACACGCGCACGAACTGCGCGGTGATCGAGCGCTTCCTGCCGGTGCGCTTCACGATCGCCGAAGCTGCAGGCCCGCGCGCGGCGCGGGTGCAGGTGGCGTCGTGATTACAGGCCGGCCTGGCGCGTGAAGCTCACGGCCGGCTTCTTGTAGGCGGCGGGCACTTCGTCGCGGTAGAAGGCGCGGCGGTCCAGGCTTTGCAGCGGGTTGTGGGCAGCGGCCACGGCCTGGTCGCGCACGGCCTGGCGGTCGAGCGTGGAGGTCACGGCGACGGTGCCTTCGGCGGCGGCGTCGGAGTATTCGTTGCCGTTGCGCGCGGCGGCGACGGCCTGGGTGCGCACGTCGGCGCGGCTGGCGGCCGAGGTGATGGCATGCACGCCTTCATACGTTTCGGCGTGGGCCGCACCCACGGTGCCCAGCAGGGCGAAGGCGGCGGCGGAAATGGCGAGGAGTTGCTTGCTGTTCATGATGAGATTTCCCTTGAGTCTGTGGGCGGCGGACAGTCGTCGTTGCCACAAGCTGCAGTGTGAAACCGCATCACGGAAGGCGCTGTGCGTTTGCGCACCGAATCCGGCAGGTGGTGCTCAGGCCGGTTTCCCGGCGCGTGAATACATCACGGCCAGCGGCTCGGAGCGCCCGCGCACGTTCAGCGTGTCGACCGGCCCCAGCGTTTCTTCGGCACCGGCCTGTTGCGCCGCGAACTGCGAGACCACGAGCCGCGCCGAGGCGGTCTTGGAATGGTCCTGCAGGCGGCTCGCGGTGTTGACCACTTCGCCGATGGCGGTGAAGGTGGTGGTCTCGAGGTAGCCGACCTCGCCGACGGCCGCGCGCCCGGCGTGCAGGCCCATGCCGAAGTCAAGCTGCTGGCCGAACTGGGCCTGGAAGTCGACGTTCCATGCGTCCATGCGCTCGCCGATGAGCTGGGTGGCATGCAGGGCCTGCCGGCAGGCGGTGGGCAGGTCGCTCTCGAGGCCGAAGATGGCCATCACGCTGTCGCCGATGAACTGGTTGGGCACGCCGCCGCTCTCGCGCACGGCGGCGCCCACGATGGCGAAGTAGCGGTCGAGCACGTAGGCCAGGTCGAAGGGCCACTGCCGCTCCGACAGGCCCGACCAGCGCCGCAGGTCGACGAACAAGATCGCCACGTCGCGCTCGTGCCCGAAGCGGCCGACCGGCGCGGGCCGGCCTTCGCGCGGCAGCGGCGCGAACAGCGGCGTCACCTCGATGCTGCCGCGCGGGCGCAACTGGCAGGCCAGCCGCACGTCGTGCGGGGCGCGCACGCGTTCGAGCGTGCGCTGCTCGTCACGGCCGGGCGTGCCGATGTGTTCGGGCGCACCGCCCACGCGCACGCGGCAGGTGGAGCAGCGCGCGCGCCCGCCGCAGATCGACACGTGCGCGATGCCGTGCGAGCGGCTGGCTTCGAGCACGCTCCAGCCGGGCGGCACGTGCACGGTGCGGTCGGGGTAGCGCAGCGCGACGGTGGCGCCGCGCGCGCGCCGGGCCAGGCTGCTGCGCGCCGCGTAGGCCGCGAGCAGGGCCAGCAGCGCCAAGGCGTAGTAGAGCTTGAGGTTCGTCTCGGCGGCGTTGAGCGCGCGGCCCTGTTCGGGCGTCGGCAGCACGACGGGCGGCACGCCGGTCCACTGGAACTCGCGCCCCATCGAGACGAAGCCCATCGCGGCGGTCACCGGCAGCAGCACGGCCACGGCGAGCAGCGGCGCGAACAGGCGCCGGTAGAGCGGGCGCACGCGCAGGGCGAAGTGCAGGCCGAGGCAGCCGTGGGCCCAGGCGGCCAGCATCATGCCCAGCTGCGCGCCCGCGCCGGCCAGGTCCCACAGGCCCCAGACCACGCGCACGTACGAGCCCTCGATGCCGTAGGCCAGCCAGGCGCCGCGCATGGCGGTGAGGTGGGTGGCCAGCAGCAGCGGCAGCGCAAAGCCCAGCAGCACGCGCAGGGCTTCGAGTGGCGGCATGCGCAGGGTGCGGCGCTCCCACAGCGCGGCCACGGCGAGCGCGAGGTGGGTGAGGGCGGCGCCGTACAGCAGCAGCGTGCCGGGCAGGCTGTGCCAGAACTTCTGCACGCCGCGCAGCACGGTCTCGGCCGCGGCGAAGGAGACGATGCCCAGCGAATGGTTCAGCAGGTGCGCCGTGATGTAGGCCATCAGCACCAGCCCGCTCGCCCAGCGGAGGTTGCGCCGTGTCGGCGTTCTCAGCAAAAAAGGGGAAGGAGGGGAACGTCTGTCCATGAACGGGTTCGAAGCGGCACCCGAGCATAATGCGCGCGCCTCGATGACCACCGGCATGGCCCTACCCGAACCCACCCCCCGCTCCAGCCTTGCGCTGCGCCGCATCGCGCTGCTCGAAGGCCTGTCCGACGACCGCTTCGACCACCTGGCGCGCCAGTGCCTGTGGCACAGCGTGGCGGCCGGCAAGCCGCTGATGCTGCGCGCCGACCTGCAGGGCGAGGTGTTCCTGCTCGTGTCGGGCCGCGTGCGGGTGACGACCTACGCGGCCAACGGCCGGCAGGTGACGTTCCGCGATTCGGAGGCCGGCGCGCATTTCGGCGACATCGCCGCATTGGACGGCGGGCCGCGTTCGGCCGACGTGGTCACGCTCGAACCCTGCGTGGTCGCCAGCCTGGACCGCGCGGCCTTCCTGGCGCTGCTGCGCGAGGAGCCGCTGGTGGCCGAGCGCGTGATGCAGCGGCTGGCCGCGCTGGTGCGGCAGCTGTCGGAGCGGGTGATCGACCTGAGCACGCTGGGCGTGCAGAACCGCCTGCATGCCGAGCTGCTGCGCCTGGCGCGCGAGGCGGGCATCGACGGCAACGAGGCCCGGCTGGAGCCCGCGCCCAAGCACGCGGCGCTGGCCAGCCAGATCAGCACCAACCGCGAGCAGGTGACCCGCGAACTCAACACGCTGGTGCGCGGCGGCGTGCTGCGCAAGGACGGCAAGGCGCTGGTGGTGGCCGATGCCGAGCGCCTGGCGCTGATGGTGTCGCAGGTGCGCGGGGACTAGATCAGTTCCAGCGGCCGTTCGGGCCCGCCACGCTGTAGCGGCCCGCGCCCATCAGCGCCACGCTCAGTGCGCCGAACAGGTACAGGCCCTGCAGCTCCAGCGCCCAGCCGCCCTGCTTGGTCAGCGCGAACAGGTCGGCCATGTGCACGAGGCCGAAGGCGAAGAGCATGTTGATCACCACCACGGCGGCGGCGGCGCGCGTCCACAGGCCCGCGATCATCAACAGCGGCGCGACGATCTCGCCCACGAACACGAGGTAGGCCAGCCCGCCCGGCAGGCCGGCCTTGGCCAGCATGCCGCTGATGAAGCCGACGCCGGCCGAGAGCTTGAAGATGCCGTGCAGCAGCATCAGCACGCCGACCGACACGCGCAGCACCAGCTTGCCGGCGTCGTCGCGGGCAGCGGGCGTGGCAAGGAACGACGAAGAGGAAGACGCCGAAGCGGCGGAGGCGATCGGGGCAGCCTGGGTGTTCATGGCGAATCCTTGAGTGGAAGAAAAAAGGAAGAAGGCCGCCGCGGACTGCGGCGGTTGCCATGCCAGTGTGAGAGCCCCGCCGCCGCCGGTCGGTGCGTTTACGCACACTTTTCGGCGGTTGGGTCGCTGCTGCCGGGCGTCAGTCGCCCTTGTAGCCCGAGGCCTTGATCACCGGCAGCCAGCGCGCGGCCAGCGCGTCGGTGTAGCGCGCCACCTCTTCGCTCGACGCGCCAGGCAGCAGGTCGTAGCCCACGCGGCCGAGCTTTTCGCGCACGTCGGGCAGGGCCAGCACCTTGCGCACAGCCCGGTTCCACTGCGCCAGCGTGGCGGGCGCGGTGTTGGCGTGGGCGTACAGCACGTAGCGCGACGAGGCCACGAGCGTCGGGTAGCCCGACTCGGCGAAGGTCGGCACATCGGGCAGACCATCGGCGCGCTTGTCGCCGGCCACGGCCAGCACGCGCAGCTTGCCCGCGCGGTGGTACTCGGTGAGGGTGGTGGTGGCGTCCATGCCCGAGGCGACCTGGCCGCCGATCAGCTCGGTGACCATCGCCGCGCCGCCGCGGTAGGGCACCAGGGTGGCGCCGCTGCGCGACAGGGCCACGAAGTCCATGGCCAGGAAGTGCAGCAGCGAGCCCACGGTGGTGATGCCGATCGAGCCCTGGTCGGGGTGGGCCTTGGCGGCCTGGACGAACTGGGCCAGCGTCTTCACCGGCGAGGCGGCGCTCACGGCCAGGCCGAACTGGATGCCGCTCACGTCGGTCACGGGCTTGAAGTCGGTGGCCGGGTTGAAGCGCATGTTGGCGTAGATGGCGGGGCCGATGAACATCGGGTCGACCGGCGCCAGCAGCATGGTGGTGCCGTCGGCGGGGCTGTTCTTCAGCACCTCGGCCGCCAGCCGCGTGCCGGCGCCGGGGCGGTTGTCGACCATGACCGGGCGGCCGAGCTCGTCCTTGAGCTTTTCGGACAGCAGCCGGCCCATGAAGTCGGCCGGGCCGCCGGCCGGGAAGGGCACGATCAGGCGGTTGACTGCCGGCTGCGCGTTCGCGCCGTACGGCAGCAGGCCGCCCAGGCCCGTGGCCGCCGCTGCGCGGATGAGGCCGCGCCGCGAGAGCGCGGGGCCGGTGGGGAAGGTGAAGGGGGTCATCGAAAGTCTCCGGGTGGTTGGAATCGTTGGAAGAACGGGAAAAGGAAGATCACTGCGCGACCAGCGGTGTGAAGCGGGCCGCGTCCTCGATCGCCTGGCCGGCCTCCAGCAGCAGGTCTTCGCGGAAGCGCCAGGCCAGCAGCTGCACGCCCATGGGCGCGCCGCCGGCCATGCCGGTGGGCACCGCGAGGCCCGGCATGCCCAGCGCGGCGGTCGCGAGCAACGGGCTCTGGGCGTCGATGAGGGCGCGGGCGCGTTCCAGGCTGGCGACGTCTTCGTCCTGCGGGCAGGGGCGCTGCCACGACACGGGCATCAGCACCAGCGGATGGGTCTGCATGAACACCGACCAGCTGCGCAGCAGCGCCTGGCGCCGCGCGAGCGCGTCCAGAAAACCGTCGCGGTCGGTCTCGGCCATGCCTTCGAGCAGGTAGCGCTGGCTGCGCCGCATGAGGTCGTCGCCGTGCTGCTCGACGCCCGCGATGATGTTGCGGCGGGTGTCGTCCACGATCAGCGTGCGCCACAGGGCGGCGGCTTCGCCGAAGCAGGGCAGCTCGGCTTCGTCGACCGCGTAGCCCGCCTGCTGCAGCCAGTGCGCGGCGTCGTCCAGCGCCTGCGTGACGGCCGGGTCGACCGGGATGCCCGGCGCGCGCTTGAACAGCGCCACGCGGATCGGGCCGGCGGGGCGCGGCAGGGCGTGCGGCATCGGCACCCAGTTGGGGTCGCGCGCATCGGGGCGCGCCATGGCCTCGTAGCCCAGGCGCAGGTCGGCGATGTTGCGCGCCAGCGGCCCCTGCACCGACATGAGCTGCGGCGTGATGCCGCGCTCGCTGGTCGCGCTCGGGTTGAAGGCCGGCACGCGGCCGGCGGTGGGGCGCAGGCCGGCCACGCCGCAGGCGTACGCGGGGTAGCGGATGGAGCCGCCGATGTCGTTGCCGTGCGCCAGCGCGCCCATGCCGCTGGCCACCGCCGAGGCCGCACCGCCGCTGGAGCCGCCGGGGGTGATGGCTGCGTCCCACGGGTTCAGCGTGCGGCCGTGCACGCCGTTGTCGGTGAACCAGCGCGACGAGTAGGTCGCGGTGTTGCTGCGCCCCACGATGACGGCGCCCGCGCTGCGCCAGTGCGCCACCACCGGCGCGTCTTCGCGGGCGATGTGGTCCTTCAGCGGGATCACGCCGTTGGTGGTGGCGTGGCCGGCCTGGTCGACGTTGACCTTGATGCTCACCGGCACGCCGTGCAGCGGGCCCAGCGGCTCGCCGCGCAGGGTGCGCGCGTCGGCGGCGTCGGCGCTGGCCAGGGCCTCGTCGGCCAGCACCTCGGCCAGGGCATTGAGGCGCGGGTTGAGTTCGGCGATGCGCGCGAGCACGCTGGTCGTCACTTCGCGACAGGACACCTCGCGGCGGCGCACGGCGTCGGCGATGTGGGCGGCGCTGCGCTGCCAGAGGGCGGGGGATGAGGTCATGGGTGGTCTCGAGGAAAGTTCAGGCAAAGGAAACCCCGCACCCCGGCGCAACCGGGGTGAAGGCAAAAGAGAGCAGGGGAAGAAGCGGGCGGCGGCGGATCAGCGCGCGCCGCGCAGGCGTCAGCCGGTCGGTTTCTTCATGAGCAGGCTGCCGCGATCGACGCGGGATTCGGCCTCCAGGGCCAGGGCTTCGGCGTGTTCCATGTGCACGCGCATGACCTCGCGCGCACGCGCGGGGTCGCGGGCGCGCAGCGCGTCGAGCAGTTCGGTGTGGCTGTCGACGATCTCCTCGTCGAACTGGTCGAACTCGGTGAGCGCGTTGCGCACGATGATCACGCGGCGGATCACGTCGTTGAGCAGGCGGCACACCAGCGCCAGGAAGGGGCTGCTGCAGGCCTCGGCCAGGCGGTCATGGAACAGCAGGTCGGCCTCGCGGCGCTCGTTCCAGTCGGCGCTGCCGCCGTGCGCCGGATGGCTGTGGCCGATCAGCGCCTCCAGCGCGGCCAGGTCGGCCTCGGTGAGGCGCGTGGCCACGTTGGCGGCCAGCTCGGGCTCGACCACGCGCCGCAGCGCGTACAGCATCGTGATGTCGACCGGCTGGAAGTACAGGAAGTTCGACACCGCCTGCAGGCACTGCTCGTACGAGGCCTGCGTGAGCGTGGCGCCGCCGTTGGGGCCGGTGCTGATCGCGACCAGCCCCTGCACCTGCAGCGCGGCCAGCGCCTCGCGCACGGTGCCGCGCGACACGCCGAGCTGCTCGATCAGCTCTTTCTCCTGCGGCAGCTTGTTGCCGACCTGTTGCTGGGTCTGCACGACCCAGCGCTTGATGTTGTCGACCACCTGGTCGGAACGCTTCACGCGCTTGTCGCGCGTGAGCGAGGGCTTGGGTTGGGAAG
>NZ_JBWKXQ010000077.1:0-31769 GCF_059423125.1 Variovorax sp. GW531-E2
GGGGGGTAAGGGGGGGGGAGACATGGCGGAAAAATGGCGAAAAAGACGCGAATTAGAAAAGATCGACTGGAATGGTAGGGCGAATTGCGCGTGGATTTCCGTGAATTCCAGGAGTGCTTCTGTTTATAGGACTGGTCCTATGCAGGCCTTTATTTTTCAGGATTCGGCTGAACCGATGAGCGAGGGTTTCTGAAATTTCCATCTGTATTTTGCAGTCATAGGTGTCGATGAGAAATAAATCATCTATTCGGGTGGAGTAGATCTCCTGCGAACAGATCGCTGGGTCGGCAAGGCTGCCCTGCAAATCGACAGTGACGAGCGGCAGGACCAATAGCCGCGCAATCTTCACGATGAACTGCCAATAGACAAGCACCGCGCGAGCGATTTTCAGACGGGTCCGATTGGATTTTTGAGGCTGAAAGCATAGGATTGAAAAATTACCTTCGTCGCCTCTTTGGCATCTGTGCAAGGGAGCTGGATTGAATGTTTTTTAGAGGTTGTCGATGACGAATATCTTGTGGGTCAAGAAATTGTGGGAATTCCTGCGTGGCAAGCGAATGCAGGCAACCGGCTGCACGCGGCGAAGCGCGTTGTTCGGCGCTTTGGTGCTGGCAAATAAGCCATCGGTCATGGCCCGGACCGACAATTTCTTTTGAGCTGGCGGTCGCATTTGGCCTTGATCAAGATCGCAGGCGGATGGGGCCTCGACCCTTCATGGGGAGCGCGCTCATGCGGATGATCGGACACCGCCTGTCCATGGAGCGCTGCAGGCTCGGCCTGAGCGCCTCCGCCTTCGCGGTGCTCGGCGGCGTCGACGCTTCCGTGCAGGAGGCTTTCGAAAAAGGCGCGCGCCACCCCGACGCGGCCTACCTGGCCACCATGGCCGTCATCGGCATCGACGTGCTGTACGTCGTGACCGGCATGCCCACCTGCACCGAAGACCTGTCGGTGAGCCGCGAGGAGGTGTCGCTGCTGCGCGCCTACCGGACCTCGGACGACGCCGGCAAGAAAGCCGCGCACGCGGCGCTCCAGGCCATCGCGCAGGCCTTCCCGGGCGACATGCTGTCGGCCTCGGGCGCGCGCGCTTCGCAGGCCGCTGCTGCGGCGCCGCCCACCGAAACCGCCTGAGCCTTTCACCTGCGCGCCGCGGCCCCGCCTGCGCAAGACCGGCGGGTAAGATGCCCCGGCGCAGCGCCCGGACCCTCGTCCGCCGGCCACGCCGGCAAGCGAAAGGGAAAAAACAATGGCAATGGACCGCTTCGAAATCCGCGTCGTTCTGGCCGACGACCATCCCGGCATGCTGGCCGGGGTCCGGCACGAGCTGGCGTCGGTCGAGACCCTCACGCTGGTGGGCGAGGCGGCCAACTCGACCGGGCTCATGGCGCTGCTGGAGACCACGCCCTGCGACGTACTGGTGTCCGACTACGCGATGCCGGCCGGCGAGTTCGGCGACGGCGTGCCGCTGTTCAAGCTGGTGAAGCGGCGCTTTCCCGACACGCAGATCGTGGTGATGACCATGCTCGACAACCCGGCGGTGCTGCACTCGCTGGTGTCTAGTGGCATCCGCTGCATCGTGAGCAAGTCGGATGCGGTGGCGCACCTCATCCCCGCCATCCACGCCGCCCGCACCGGGGGCACGTACTACTCGCCGACCATGGACGCGGTGGTGCGCTCCATCGACTGGGAGGTGCGCAGCCGCAACGCCGCGGGCGTGCTGAGCCAGCGCGAGTCGGAGGTGGTGCGGCTGTATGCGTCGGGGCTCACGATCAACGAGATCGCCGAGCAGCTGCATCGCAGCAAGAAGACCATCAGCACGCAAAAGACCAAGGCGATGGAAAAGCTGGGCATCGAGCGCGATGTCGACCTGCTGCGCTATGCGCTCGAGAACGGCCTGACGGCCACGGTGACGGGCGCGCCGCAGGGCTGACCCGCGCGTGGCCTCAGGGCCAGGGCAACGCCGGCAGGCCCGGCGGTGGCGGCGGGGGAGCCGCCGACGTGCTCATGAGCCCCGTCTCCATGCCGTAGCGCACGAGGTCCATGTCGCGCAGGATGCCGAGCTTGGCCATGGCCGAGCCCTTCTGCGTGCTGATGGTCTTCTTGCTGCGGTGCAGCCGCTCGGCAATTTCCGTCACCGTGAGGCCCGACACGAACATGCGCACCACCTCGAGCTCGCGCTTGGAGAGCATGGCGTGCGGCTGGGTGTCGGTGCGGTGCGGCGCGGTGCGCGCGGCGATCTCCGCCATGCTGGGCGACAGGTAGCGTCCGCTCGCGTAGGCCGCATGCACGGCCGGCAGCAGGTGGCTCACCGAGTCCGCCTTGTTCAGGATGCAGGGCACGCCGATGTCCAGCAGCGAATGGATGATGCCGGGGTTGTCCAGCATGGTCATCACCACGATCTTCAGCCGCGGGTAGCGCTGGCGCACCAGCGCGAACAGCGCGATGCCGTCGCCGTGCAGGCCGCCGGGCATGGCGTAGTCGGACACCAGGATCTGGCAGTCGTGCTGCTTGAGCATCTCCATCATCTCGGTGGAGTCGCGCGCGGCGCCCACGACGGTGACCGCCTGGCTTTCGCGCAGCGTGCTCTCGATGCCGATGCGAACGGCGGGATGGTCGTCCGCGATCAGGACGCGGAGATTGAATGGCTTCATGGCGGACCTGTTGAACAAGGAGGGCTGCTGTCGAACTCCCGGCTCCCGGCGTCGGGGACGTCTGAAAAAGGGGCCGGTGGCGGGTGCCTCGGGCGGTGCCAGCAGGGGATGACTGGACTTTAGGAGGGCGTCGGTCCCGCGTTAAGCGGCCTGATCCGATAGCGGGCCGCCAATGCATAGGACCCGTCCTAATTTGTAAGACGCGGGGTGCCCGGGGCTAGGACCGGGAGCATTGGCGGATCGGATCGGGTCCGAAAACGAGTTCGGACCCGTGCAGCTTCAGGTCGCGGCCGCGCCCTCGGGCGCCCGGCGTGCGAGCGCGGCGCGCGCCGCCGGTTCGAAGCGCTCGAAGGCCTGCGCCAGCGCGGGCAGGTCGGCGTCGCGCAGCTGCGCTTCCATCGCGACGCAGTCGGCCGCGAGCCCCGCTTCGTGGATCAGCGCGAAGGCGCCGCGCAGCGAGTGCAGCCCGGCGCCGAGCGCGGCGGTGTCGCCGGCGTCCAGCGCCGCGCGGATGGCCGCCGCGGTGTCGACCAACGACTGCGCGAGCGGCCGGTGCACCGACGCGGGCAGGGTGCCCTGCGCGATGTCCTGCCGCCGGGCGCCGGCCGATGGCGCGGCGTCGGGGTCGTGCAGGGTCAGCTGCCGCACGGTCTGGTCGAGCGTGTCCAGCAGGATGGGCTTGATCAGCGCGGTGTCGATGCCCGCCGATTCGCAGCGCTCGCGTTCGCGCACCGCGACGTCGGCCGTGAGCGCCACGATGGGCACGCGCGAGCCCTGCGCGCGCAGCGCGCGTGCCAGCGTGTAGCCGTCCATGCCCGGCATGTTGATGTCGGTGATGATGAGGTCGTGCCGCCGCCGGGCGAACAGGTCGAGCGCCTGCAGGCCGCCCGAGGCCTGGTCGGAGGTGTAGCCCAGCGCCTCGAGCTGCATCTTCACCAGCTCGCGGTTGGCCGGATGGTCGTCCACCACGAGGATGTGCGCCGTCGGCGCGGCGGTGCCGGCGTCGGCCGCCGGCGCTGCGGGCGCGCGCGGGGGCAGGGCGGGCGCGGCAGGCAAGGGCAGCGTGACCAGGAAGGTGCTCCCCTTGCCCGGCGAACTCACCACCTGGATGTCGCCGCCCATGAGCCCGGCCAGCCGGCGGCACAGCGCCAGCCCCAGGCCGGTGCCGCCGAAGCGGCGCGCGATGCTGCTGTCGGCCTGCGTGAAGGGCTCGAACAGCGCCTTCTGCTGCGCCGCCGTCATGCCGATGCCGGTGTCGCTCACGCCGATCACCACCGGCGAGGCGGGGTCGGCGTCGTCCTTCAGGTAGACCTCGAGCAGCACGTCGCCGGTGTCGGTGAACTTGATCGCGTTGCTCAGCAGGTTCATGAGCAGCTGGCGCAGGCGCGTCGGGTCGCCGAGGTGGTGCGGGGCGAGGGCGTCGTCGATCACGCAATCGAGCGCCAGGCGCTTGGCCTGCGCCAGCGGCGTGAAGACCGCGATCACCTGCCGCGCGGTGTCCGCGAGGTCGAAGCGGATCGACTCCAGCCGCATCTGGTCCGACTCGATCTTCGAGAAGTCGAGGATGTCGTTGATGATGCCCAGCAGCGCGGTCGACGACGACGTCACGGCGCCGAGCCGCTCGTTCTGCGCGGCCGACAGCGGCGAGCGCTGCAGCAGCTCGAGGTTGCCCATGATCGCGTTGAGCGGCGTGCGGATCTCGTGGCTCATCATGGCCAGGAAGGCCGACTTCGCATGGTTGGCCTGGTGCGCGGCCTCGCGCGCGCTTTCGAGTGCACGCTCGGCGTTCTTGCGCGTCGTGATGTCGGAGAAGTTGCACAGCAGCACGTCGCTGCCCTGGTACTTGGTGCGCACCACGCTCACCAGCAGCTCGGTGACCTCGCCGCTGGCCAGCGTCACGGGCAGTTCCAGGTCGGGCAGCCATTCGGGAGCGCCGGGGGCGTCGTCGTACAGGCGCAGCAGGCGTTGCGGCAACGGCGGATCTTCGGGGCGCGCGTTGTCGGTGCAGGCCTGCATCACCTGGTTCTGCAGCAGCACCTCGCCCGAGGGGTAGCGCAGCAGCGCCAGGCCCGAGGGCGTGGTCGCGACCATGGTGCGGTTGAGGTTCTCGCTCTCCACGATGCGCTGGGAGCGCGCATAGCCGGGTCGGAACACCTTGCGATCGAGCAGGAGCAGCGCGGCCCAGACGAAGGCGATGAGCAGCAGCATGGCGCCCGCATAGAGTGCCAGCCGCAGGCCCAGCTCGGACGCGATGGTGCGCCACGAAAAGGCGTAGAGGTAGGTCCAGTCGGCGTCGGCGATCGGAGCGCGCAGCGTGAAGAGGCCATCGCGGAACTGCAGCGTGGCGCCATTGGCGGCCAGCGACGGCTGCGAGAGCTGCAGCGCGCGCGCCTGCAGGCCCTCGGTGCCGCTGGGGCCGTGCGTTTCGGCGATCACCCGACCCGACGGGTCCACGAACATCGAGGCCTCGTCGTGGCGCTCGTTCGACAGGTGCGCGGTGATGATGTCCAGCGGGTAGTCGTTCACCAGCACGACGAAGGGCTTGCCGTCGTGGAAGCCGGGCTGCGCCAGCCGCAGCACCGTCTCGCCGGTGAAGGGGCTCACGGCCGGCGGCAGCCACACGGCCGTGCCGCTGTCGCGCAGGCGGGCGACGACGGCCGGGTCGCTCAGGTCGCCGAGCTCGGGCGGCGCGATGCGCTGGAGCAGGTCTTCGGTGGTGCGCGCGCCGTGGCGTTCGAACAGGTCGGCCGCGGCGGGGGCCGGCACCACGGCCAGGAAGCGCAGGTCGGGCGCATAGAAATAGCTGGAGTGCAGCGTCAGCGTCTTCGTGTAGGCCGCCGAGCGGTAGCCGACCTCTTCGGCCAGCCCGAGGTACTGCGCGAAGCTGTCGGCCGGGCGCTGCGCCGAGAGGTCGCCCAGCAGCAGCATCGGCGGGAAGTCCTTGTTGCTGGGCAGCACCAGCCGGCCGTCGTGCGCGGCGAAGGCGTCGACCAGCGACTGCGGCGCGCGTGCGCGCCGCTCCCAGGCGCCTTCCTCGTGAAAGATGTTGATCCGCGCCGAGCCCTGGCGCACGAAGAGTTCGAGGTGAAGCAGCGCCTTGCGCGCATTGAACTCGGCCTGCCGCTCGGCGACGTAGTCGCGCACCTGCGACGAGAGCATCACGCCGGTGGCGGCCAGCAGCACGAGCGAGGTGACGGCGCCGCCCACGTACAGCAGCGCGCGCTGGTAGCGGTTCAGCAGGCTGATCACACCGCGTGGGGTGGCGCGCGACGCGCCGAAGCCGAAGAAACGCGGGAGATCGCTGGGCATCATGGCATCCGTGTGACCGGTGCGGGCGGGAAGAAGATGCCCGCGATGGTAGGGCACTGCCGCGCGCGCGGGCGCACCGCGGGGGCGGGCGCGATGCACGCAGGCGGGGCGCATCGGGTGATCGCTGTATCAAGAAATGTCGACATTGGTGCAAACACCGTGGTTGACAGATCGTTTGTCGCAGACCATCGGCGGCCAGATCGCGAGCCGGACGGGCAGGCCGGATGGCACGCAATTTGCACAAGGCACGCCATGACAGCCAGCTCGCCGCGCACCTCCGCCAAGGCCCCCAAGGTCACCCGCATCGACCGCGACAACGACAGCACCGTGCAGTCGCTCACGCGCGCCATGCAGCTGCTCGAACTCCTGGCCGAAGACGACGAGGGCTTCCGGCTGGTCGACATCGCGGCGCACACGGGCCTGTCGTCGTCCACCGCGCACCGGCTGCTCACCACGCTCGAGCAGCGGCGCTTCGTGCAGTTCGATCGCGAGACGAATCTCTGGTACGTGGGCGTGCGCTGCTTCTCGGTGGGCGCGGCCTTCGGGCGCCGCCGGCGCATCGCGCACCTGGCGCTGCCGGTGATGCGCCGGCTGCGCGACAGCACGGGCGAGAGCATCAACCTGGGCATCGCCGACCTGGGCGACATCGTGTTCGTCACGCAAGTGGAGAGCCGCGAACTCATGCGCGCCATCGGCAAGCCGGGCTTCCGTGCGCCGCTGCATGGCACCGCGATGGGGCAGGCGATCCTGGCGGCGATGTCGGAAGACGACGTGCTGCAGTACCTGCGCACCTACGGCCTGCCCAAGCTCACGAACAACACGATCGCGCGCGCCTCGCGGCTGCATGAAACGCTGGGCGAAGTGCGCCGCG
The DNA here is from genome assembly GCF_059423125.1 of Variovorax sp. GW531-E2. Classification (NCBI taxonomy): domain Bacteria; kingdom Pseudomonadati; phylum Pseudomonadota; class Betaproteobacteria; order Burkholderiales; family Comamonadaceae; genus Variovorax; species Variovorax sp. GW531-E2. The sequence continues at coordinate 6,829 of NZ_JBWKXQ010000077.1, forward strand.
CGGGCCATGCGATCGACGACGAGCAGAACGCCGTCGGCCTGCGCTGCATTGCCGCCGCCATCCGCGACGAGCACGGCCAGCCCTTCGGGGCGATCTCGCTGGTCGGCCCGACGCAGCGCATCAAGAGCACCGACTTCCCGCACCTGGGCGCCACCGTGCGCGCCGCCGCCGACGAGATCACCGCCGCCTACGGCGGGCGCGCCCGCTGAGGCGCGCGCATTCCACTGGCGCAGCGCGCCAAGTGCTTGATTCCTAAGCCGTTTTTCCGACTGTCCCGCGCAGCGGGATAGTCCGCTGCGCGCGTGCGGCGCGCGCTCCAATGGCTTGCCCTTCAACCGCATCTCCTTGCACAAAACCATGAAAACATTGCTTCCACAGCACGGCATCAGCCGAACGCTGACGCGGGTTTGCGACTGGACCGTGATCGCCTGCGGCTGGTGGCTGATCGCGCTGTCCGTCATGACCTGCGTCGAAATGCTCGGCCGCAAGGTGTTCTCGTTCAGCCTTCAGGGCATCGACGAGATCGGCTCCTACACCTACGGCATCGTCGGCGCCTTCGGCTTCGCCTACACGCTGATCACGCGCAGCCACACGCGGGTCGACTTCCTGCTGTCGCGCTTCTCGGTCGGCACGCGCGCGCTGCTCAACATGCTCGCGATGGTGAGCCTCGCACTGCTGGCGGTGCTGTGCCTCTGGCGCGGCTACAACGTCGTGGTCGAGAGCATCGAACTGCAAAGCACGGCCGCCACGCCGCTCGCCACGCCGATGTGGATTCCACAATCGATCTGGCTCGGCGGCTACCTGATGTTCGCGCTGGTCGCGGCCTGGGCGGCCTTCGATGCGCTGCGCCTGTTCGTGCGGCGCCGCACGGGCGAGCTCAACGAGCGCTTCGGGCCGCAGACGCTCGAGGAAGAGATCGAGGCCGAGACCGAGGTCCAGATCAAGAGCCCGGCGCAGGCGTCGACCGCGCATGCCGCCACCGCCAGCGTCACCAACGCCACCGGAGTCGCCTCGTGATCGGGCCGCTCGAAATCCTGGCCGGCCTGGCCATCATGCTGGGCCTGATGTTCCTGGGCTTCCATGTCGCGACCACGATGCTGGTCGTCGGCCTGCTCGGGTCGCTGATCCACTTCGGCATGCCCGCCATCAACGCCGTGGGCGAGCAGCTCTGGGCGGCCGGCGAAGACTACCTGCTGCTGTCGATCCCGCTGTACATCCTGCTGGGCGAGATCCTGATGCGCGGCGGCGCCACCGACAAGATGTACCAGTCGCTGGGCCAGTGGCTCAACCGGATGCCGGGCGGGCTGCTGCACACCAACATCGGCGCCTCGGCGCTGTTTTCCGCGGTGTCGGGCTCGTCGGTGGCCACCGCGGCCACCATCTCGACCGTCGCGCTGCCCGCCTTCAAGAACCGCAACTACGACCAGCGGATGGTGCTGGGCACCATCGCCGCCGGCGCCAGCCTGGGCAACCTGATTCCGCCCGGGGTGGCTTTCATCATCTACGGCTCGATGACCAACACCTCGGCGGCGCGGCTGTACATGGCCGGCATCCTGCCCGGCGCGATCATGACGGTGCTGTTCCTGCTCACGATCCTGGCGATCTGCGTGTGGCGGCCGTCGGTGGCGGGCATCCGCGAGGGCCGCACCGCACTCGCGGAGAAGCTGCGCCACTCGGTGCACCTGCTGGGCCCGCTGGCCGTGTTCGCGGTGGTGATGGGCGGCATCTACACGGGCTGGGCCACTGTGACCGAAAGCGCGGCGCTGGGCGTGATCGTCTGCCTGCCCATCGCGGCGGGCTACCGCAAGCTGAACGTTTCGATGCTGCACGAGTGCTTCCGCTCGACCATGCGGCTCACCGCGATGACGGCGCTCATCCTCGTGGCGGCGCTGTACCTGAACTTCGTGCTCTCGATGCTGGGCGTGCCGCAGGCGCTGGCCAGCCTCATCAAGTCGGCCGACGTGTCGCCCATCATGCTGCTGTGGATGCTGGCAGCGCTGTACCTGGTGCTGGGCATCGCGCTGGAGACGATGCCGATGCTGGTCGGCACGCTGCCGGTGGTGTTCCCCATCGTGCAGGCCGCGGGCATCGACCCCGTGTTCTTCGGCGTCTTCATGGTGCTGATGTGCGAGATCTCGCTGATCAGCCCGCCGATCGGCATGACGCTCTACGTGATCCAGGGCGTGCGTGGCGAAGGCTCGATCAATGACGTGTTCCAGGGCACCTTGCCCTTCTTCGTCGCCATGGTCGTGATGACCGCGATCCTGATCCACAACCCCTGGATCGCGACCTACCTGCCGAACCTGCTGTTCGGCAAGTGACGGCACTTTTTCCTCCCGCTCTCGAACCACCTTTCAACCTTTCAAGGAGTCAGGCATGCAACTGAAATTCGTTCTCCCGCTGATCGCGGCCACCCTCGCGCTGGCGCTGCCGGCGCATGCGGACAACGCCCGCCTGCGCGTGGCCGGCAACCTGGTGGCCACCGGGCTGATCCAGCAGACCAAGGAGCAACCCTTCTTCGAGAACTTCGCGAAGAACACGGGGCTGCCGATCGACGCCGACTACAAGCCGATGGACGTGCTGGGCGTGAAGGACGCCGACGGCCTGCGCGTGCTGAAGTCGGGCCTGTTCGACATCGTCACCCTGCGCCTGGCGCAGGTGTCGCGCGACGAGCCCTTCTTCCTCGGGCCCGACATCGTGGGCCTGTCGACCGACTACGAGGTGGCGCGCAAGGTGGTCGATGCCTACCGCGACGCCTTCGACAAGCGGCTGCAGGAGCGCCACGGCGGCAAGCTGCTGGGCATCTATCCCTTCGGCCCGCAGGTGGTGTTCTGCAAGGTCGCGATCGGTGGCCTGGCGGACCTGAAGGGCAAGAAGGTGCGCGTGTACGACCAGTCGCTCGCCAAGTTCATCGAGAAGCTCGGCGGCATCCCCGTGACCATTCCCTTTGGCGAGACGCAGCAGGCGCTGGAGCGCGGCGTGACCGACTGCGCCATCACCGGCCCGAGCTCGGCCAACTCGGCCGGCTGGCCCGAGGTCACCACGCACTTCATGCCGATCGGCTTCCAGATCGCGCTCAACGCTTATGCGATCAACCTGCAGAAGTGGAACGCGCTGAGCGCCGAGCAGAAGGTGAAGCTCACCGACGCCTTCCGCAAGTTCGAGACCGAGGTGTGGGGCTACTCGAAGGAACTGTTCGACGATGCGTCGCGCTGCAATGTCGGCAAGGAGCCGTGCAAGACCGTCAAGAAGTTCGCGATGAAGGACGTGCCGGTGAAGCCGGGCGACCAGCAGATGATCCGCGACGCGCTGACCACGGTGTCGCTGCCGATCTGGAGCGAACTCTGCGACAAGTCCTACGACAAGTGCTCGGCCACCTGGAAGCAGGTCGTCGGCCCCGTGGTCGGTCTCAAGTAGCCCGGTATGCCATCGCTCTGGCAACTCACCGCGACCGAGCTCGCCGCAGGCTTTCGCGATGCGTCGTTCACCCCGACCGATGCGCTGCACGCCTGCCTGCAGCGCAGCGCCGAGGTCAACCCGCGCCTGAATGCGCTCATCACGCTCGACAGCGAAGGCGCCACGCACGCGGCCGAGCAGAGCAGCGCGCGCTGGCGCAGCGGCCGGGCGTTGGGCGCGCTCGACGGCGTGCCCGTCACCATCAAGGACAACCTGCAGGTGCGCGGCCTGCCGACGCACTGGGGCAGCCGCGCGCTGGCCGGCGTCGTGGCCGAGCGCGACGAGCTGCCGGTGGCCAGGCTGCGCGAAGCCGGCGCCGTGATCTTCGGCAAGACCAACGTGCCCGAGTTCACGATGCAGGGCTACACCGACAACCCGGTGTTCGGCCCCACCGGCAACCCGTGGGACCCGGCGCTCACGCCGGGCGGTTCGTCGGGCGGCGCGGTGGCGCTGGTGGCCGCGGGCGGCTGCCCCATTGCGCTGGGCACCGACGGCGGCGGCTCCATCCGCCGGCCGGCCTCGCACACCAACCTCGTCGGCTTCAAGCCCTCGCGCGCCCGCGTGCCGCGCGGCGACGGGCTGCCGCCGATCTTCCTGGGCTTCGAGGTCGCGGGCCCGATCGCGCGCAGCGTGGCCGACGTGGCGGCGGTGATGCAGGTGATCGGCGATCGGCCGGTGGAGGAGGGCGCGGGCCCGCGACGCGCGCGCATTCTCTTCATTCCGCGCTTCGGCGATCACCCGGTCGATCCGCAGATCGCGGCGCTCACTGAAGCCGCCGCGCGCCACATGGCCGAACTCGGCCACGAGGTGACGACGGCGCAGGACTTCGGCATCGCCGAGGCGGTCAACCAGCGATGGCCGCTGCTGGCGCAGGTCGGGCTGGCCTGGCTGGTGGCGCATCCGCAGGAGCTGTCGAGCCGGCCTTTCGACGCGTCGCTGTTCGGCCCCGCGATGCAGGCGAACGCCGAGAACGGCCGCAAGGCCAGCGCGAGCGAGCTGTTCGAGCTGCTGTACGAGGCCGAGCGGCTGCGCAACACACTCGCGCAGCTGTTCGACCGCTACGACTTCCTGCTCACGCCGGCCGCCGCCGCGCTGCCCTGGCCCGCCGGCGAGACGCATCCCACGCGCATCGACGGGCGCGAGGTCGGCCCGCGCGGCCATGCGGTGTTCGCCGGCTTCGCGAACGCCGTGGGCCTGCCCGCCATCGCACTGCCCTGCGGCTTTGCGGGGCCACTGCCGGTCGGCGTGCAGCTCGTTGCACGCGAAGGCGCGGACGACGCCTTGCTCGCGCTCGCGCGTTCGTTCGAACAGGCCCATCCGTGGCGGCGCTTCCCCGCGTTGTGACGCTGGCCGAGGCCGTGGCGGCGCAGCTCGCGCCGGCCGAGGCCGCGCAGGCGCTGTGCCGCGCGCGGCGCGACGGGCGGCGCGTGATGTCGGCGCTGCTGCCGTCGCACGACCGGCACGCCGCCTATGCGATCCAGGACGCGACGCTGGCGGCGCTTGGTGCGGTCGGCGGCTGGAAGGTCGGCGCGAGCGCGCCGGGCCGCGAGCCCGTGTGCGCGCCGCTGCCGGCCGAGGGGCTGGTGCCCGGCGGCGCGTCGCTGGTCGGCGCGGCATGGCATCTGCGCGGCGTCGAGGCCGAGCTCGCGTTCCGCCTCGGCGCCGACCTGCCTTCGCGTGCGTTGCCCTATACGCGCGACGAGGTCGCCGGTGCCATCGACGCGGTGCTGCCCGTGATCGAGGTGGCGGAGACCCGGCTGATCGACTGGCTCGACGCCAGTCCCTCAGCGCTGCTGGCCGACCTGCTGTGCCACGGCGGCCTCGTGCTCGGCGAGCCCGCGCCTTTCGAGCGTGCGTGGCTCGACCTGGCACAGACCGAGGTCGTGATGCATTTCGACGCGCAGGTCGTCGCCCACACGGTCGGGGAGCACACGCACCCCGATGTCGGCGCGCTGCTCGTGTGGCTGGCCAACGAAGGCGCGGCGCGGGGCCAGGGCCTGCGGGCCGGCCAGGTCGTGACGACCGGTTCGTGCACCGGCATGTTGTTCGCCTCGCAGGGCACGGCCGTGCGGGCGGAAGTGAAGGGGCTCGCGCCATTGCACGCGCGCTTCTGAATTTTTTCCTGGGATCACTGGAGGAACCCGATATGTCCCATTCCACGATCGACGCGGTGGCGCAGGCGCTGGTGCGTGCGCGCGGCACGCACGTCGCGTGCCCGGCGGCAGAGGTGGCCGGAGGGCTCGCGCAGGCCGACGAGGCCTACGCCGTGCAGCAGCAGGTGGCGCAGGCGCTCGGCTGGTTCGATGCGGCGCCGCCCCGGTACTGGAAGGCCGGCGGCCCGTCGCGCGATGCCGTGCTGACGCATGCGCCGCTGCCGCCGCGCGGCGTGTGGACCAGCCCGGCCACGGCCGGCGACTGGCCGTTCCACCTGCGGGGCATCGAGGCCGAGATCGCGCTGCGCATCGGGCGCGACGTCGATGCGGCATCGGCAGCGACGCTGGCTGTCGACAGCGCTCGCGCGCAGGTCGACGCCATGACGGTCTCGATCGAGATCGTCGATTCCCGCTGGCAGGAGGCCCTCGACGCGCCCGCACTGTGCAAGCTGGCCGACCTGCAATCGCACGGCGCGCTGGTGCTCGGCGAGTGGGTGCCGTTCGTGGCCCGCGACTGGGCCGCGCAAGCGTGCGAGGTGCGCATCGGCGCGCGCGCGAGCGTGGTGCGCCGCGGCACGCATTCGCTCGGCGACCCCGCCTGGCTGCTGCCCGCGTGGCTGCGCCATGCCACGCGCCACGGCCAGACCGTCGCGGCCGGCACCGTGGTCACGACCGGCACCTGGGTCGGCATTCTCGAAGCGGGCGAGGGCGACCTCGTCACCGCCGAATTCCCGGGCATCGGCCACGCGTCGGTGCAGCTCTAGCCCTTTCCACAACCCATCCAGAACGGAGACAACCCCCATGATCGCGCTCGACAACCACCCCAGCGGCCGCCACTTCCTGCAGATTCCGGGCCCCAGCCCCGTGCCCGACCGCATCCTGCGGGCCATCAGCCTGCCGACCATCGACCACCGCGGGCCCGAGTTCGCCACGCTGGGCAAGAAGGTCATCGGCGGGCTGCAGCAGGTGTTCCAGACCCGGCACCCGGTCGTCGTCTATCCCGCGTCGGGCACCGGCGCCTGGGAGGCGGCGCTGGTCAACGTGATGAGCCCGGGCGACCACGTGCTGATGTTCGAGACCGGCCACTTCGCGACGCTGTGGCAGAAGATGGCGCGCCGGCTCGGTCTGGAGCCCGAGTTCCTCGCGCTCGAAGGCAGCGACGAGACCGGCCTGCCGCGCAGTTGGCGCCACGGCGTGCAGGCCGACCTGATCGAGCAGCGCCTGCGCCAGGACACCACGCATCACATCAAGGCCGTGTGCGTGGTGCACAACGAGACCTCGACGGGCGTCACCTCCGACATCGCCGCGGTGCGCCGCGCGATCGATGCGGCGGGCCATCCGGCGCTGCTGATGGTCGACACCATCTCGGGCCTGGCGAGCGCCGACTACCGGCACGACGAGTGGGGCGTGGACGTCACGGTCAGCGGCTCGCAGAAGGGCCTCATGCTGCCGCCGGGCATCAGCTTCAACGCGGTGTCGCCCAAGGCGCTCGAGGTGGCGAAGACGGCGCGCCTGCCCAAGGCCTTCTGGGCCTGGGACGAGATCATCGAGATGAACCAGGGCGGCTACTGGCCCTACACGCCGAGCACGAACCTGCTGTACGGCCTGAGCGAGGCGCTGGACATGGTGCTCGAGCAGGGCCTGCCCGTGATCTTCGCGCGCCACCAGCGCTGGGGCCGCGGCGTGCGCGCCGCCGTGCAGGCCTGGGGCTTGCCGACGCAGTGCGCCGACGAGCGCGTGCACTCGCCCGTGCTGACCGGCGTCATCACGCCGCAGGGCGTCGATGCCGACGCGCTGCGCCGCCTCATCCACCAGCGCTTCGATCTCTCGCTGGGCGCGGGCTTGGGCAAGCTGCGGGGCCGCATGTTCCGCATTGGCCACCTGGGCGACTGCAACGACCTCACGCTGATGGCCGCATTGACCGGCATCGAGATGGGTTTCAAGCTGGCGGGCGTGCCGGTGGCCGGCAGCGGGGTGCTGGCGGCCATGGCGTACTTTGCGCAAACACCGGCCGCCGACGCCGCCTGATCCCCCGGGAAGGGGCTGCGGTCTAGGTGTTTCCCATTATCGTCAACAAGATTGTCAACATTAATGTTGACGTTAATTTCGACAAAGCCTAAATTCCGCTCCACAGCCTCGGTGGTGCACTGGACCGGACCAGCCCGACCCGCGACTGCAAAGTTCGCCAGCGTGCCGGGTCGTTTCCTTGCAAGCTGGCATCCGTGCCACTGCAAGGAGACAAACCGATGCAAAACACCATGACGGACGGCGCCAAGGCGACCGCCGCAGCGCCCGACGCCGCCCTCCAGCCCACCAAGGTGCGCTGGAAGATCTTCCTGATGATGTTGTTCCTGATCTCGATCAACTACATCGACCGGGCCTCGCTCTCGGTGGCCATGCCGCTGATCGCCAAGGAGTTCGACATCGGCCCGGCCGTGCAGGGCCTGCTGCTCAGCTCCTTTTTCTGGACCTATGCGCTGATGCAGATTCCGGGCGGCATGCTGGCCGACCGCTTCGGCCCGCGCGTCGTCATCGCCGGCGCCACCGTGGGCTGGGGCTTCTTCCAGGCCATCGCCGCGGCCTGCACCGGCTGGGTGCCCCTGCTGCTCACGCGGCTGGGCCTGGGCGCGGCCGAGGCGCCGATCTATCCGGCGGGCGGCAAGCTCAACGGCATCTGGATGACGCAGACCGAACGCGGGCGCGGCGCCACCTTGCTCGACGGCGGCGCGCCCCTGGGTGCGGCGCTGGGCGCGATCCTGATCTCGGCGCTGATCGCCGTGCTCGGCTCGTGGCGCCTGGCCTTCGTGATCGCCGGTGTCGGCACCGTCATCGCCGGCTACTTCGCCTGGCGCTACATCCGCAACCATCCGCGCCAGCATCCCGATGTGAACGAGGCCGAGGCGCGCTACATCGAGGCCAGCCACGCCGCCGACGCCGCCAAGGAATCGGCCAATGCCAGCGGCCGGGTGCTCGACTTCTTCCGCTACCGCTCGGTGTGGGGCATGTTCTTCGGCTGGATGTGCTTCAACGCGCTGTTCTACGGCCTGCTCACCTGGATGCCCAACTACCTGTCGAAGGTGCACGGCTTCGACATCAAGCAGATGGGCGGCGCGGTGTTCATCATGTTCTTCTCGGGCTTCGTCGGCGAAATGTTCGGCGGCTGGCTGGCCGACAAGTGGATGGCGGCCGGCGCGTCGCAGAGCAAGGTGCTGCGCACGCTGTTCGGCATCTCGTCGATCATCGCGACCATCGCCATCTTCATGGTGACGCGGATCACGGACCCGGTCGCCGTGGTCGTGCTGCTGTCGGTCACGCTGTTCTTCCTGCGCTGGTGCGGCCTGTTCTGGTGCGTGCCGTCGATCCTCGGCACGCGCGCCCGGGTCGGCTTCCTGGGCGGCACGATGAACCTGGGCGGCAACGTGGCGGGCATCGGCGTGCCGATCGTGGTCGGCCTGATCGTGCAGGCCACGGGCTCGTACTTCATGGCGCTGATGCTGTTCACCGCAGCCGGTGCGGGCCTGTTCGTCTGCTCGACGATGCTGATCGACTACAGCAAGAAGCTGCCGGTCTGAGGCCAATCACCCCGACTTCCATCCCATGACCTCTCGCAAACTCATCGGCGTGCTCACGCCTTCCTCGAACACGGCGCTCGAGCCGCTGACCAGCGCGATGGTCGCGGCCGTGCCCGGCGTCTCGGCGCATTTCTCACGCTTCACCGTCACCGAGATCTCGATGCGCGACGCGTCGCTGAACCAGTTCGACGACAGCAAGATCCTCGAGGCCGCGCGGCTGCTGGCCGACGCGCGCGTCGACACCATCTGCTGGAGCGGCACCTCGGCCAGCTGGCTCGGCTTCGAGAAAGACCAGGCGCTGTGCGCGCGCATCACCGAAGCCACCGGCATCCCGGCGACCACCTCGGTGCTGGCGCTCAACGAACTGCTGGCCGCGCAGGGCGCGCGCACGCTGGGGCTGGTGTCGCCGTACGTCGAGGACGTGCAGCGGCGCATCGTCGCCAATTACGCGGGCATCGGCATCGACTGCGTGGCCGAGCGCCACCTGGACCTCACGGTGAACTTCTCGTTCAGCGAGGTCGAGCCCGACACGCTGCGCCGCATGCTGCGCGAAGTGGCGCAGCAGCGTCCCGACGCCATCACCATCATGTGCACCAACCTGAGCGGCGCGCAGCTGGTCGAGGAGATGGAGCGCGAGCTCGGCATCCCGATCTACGACTCGGTGGCCACCGTGGTCTGGCGCGCGCTGAAGACGGTCGGCGTCGCCCCGGGCGCCGTGAAGGGCTGGGGCCGGCTGTTCGACGCGAACGCCTGAGCGCTCGCAACCACCCCCGACTCAGACAGAAAAGCAAAGAAAGACCATGACCTTCCGCGACCTCGATCTCGTGGTGCGCAACGCCCGCGTTGCCACCGCCAGCGACACCTTCGATTCGGACATCGGCATTGCCGGCGGCCGCATCGTGCAGCTCGGCCTCGGCCTGCCGCCCGGCCGGCAGGAGATCGACGCCGCCGGCCGCTACGTGACGCCGGGCGGCGTCGACGCCCACTGCCACCTCGACCAGCCGATGGAGCCGCCCGTGCGCATGGCCGACGACTTCGGCTCGGGCACCCGCGCCGCCGCCTGCGGCGCCACGACCACCGTGATTCCGTTCGCCGCGCAGCAGAAGGGCCAGTCGCTGCGCGCCGCCGTGCAGGACTACCACCAGCGCGCCGAGGGCCGCGCCCACGTCGACCACGCCTTCCACCTGATCGTGAGCGACCCGACCGAGGAGGTGCTCAAGCACGAGCTGCCGCAGCTCATCGCAGAGGGCTACACCTCGTTCAAGATCTACATGACCTACGACGATCTGAAGCTGGACGACGGCCAGATCCTCGACGTGCTGTCGGTGGCGAGAGAGCAGGGCGCGATGGCCATGATCCATGCTGAGAACGCCGACTGCATCGAGTGGCTGACCAAGCGGCTCGAAGCCAGCGGGCGCACCGCGCCGCGCTTTCATGCGCATTCGCGGCCGATGCTGGTCGAGCGCGAGGCGACGCACCGCGCCATCGCGCTGTCGGAGCTGGTCGACGTGCCGATCATGATCGTGCACGTGTCGGGGCGCGAAGCCGTCGAGCAGATCCGCTGGGCGCGCGCGCACGGCCTGAGCGTGTTCGCCGAAACCTGCCCGCAGTACCTGTTCCTGACCGCCGAAGACCTGGGCATCGACGACAGCTACCAGGGCGCGCGCTGCGTCTGCAGCCCGCCGCCGCGCAACCGCGAGAACCAGCAGGTGATCTGGAACGGGCTGTCCGACGGGCTGTTCACGATCTTCTCGTCGGACCATGCGCCGTTCCGCTACGACGCGCCCGAGGGCAAGAAGCCCGGCGGCGAAGAAGTGGCCTTCCGCCACATCCCGAACGGCATTCCCGGCATCGAGACGCGGCTGCCGCTGTTGTTCTCGCACGGCGTGCTCGACGGCCGCATCACCATCAACAAGTTCGTCGAGCTGACGTCCACCAACCCCGCCAAGGCCTACGGGCTGCACCCGCGCAAGGGCACGATCGCCGTCGGTGCCGATGCCGACCTCGTGGTCTGGGGCACCACGCCGCGCGCCATCCGCAACGCCGACCTGCACCACGACGTCGACTACACGCCCTACGAGGGCATCGAGGTGAAGGCCTGGCCGGCGCTGACGCTGGCACGCGGCGAGGTCGTGTGGGACGGCGAACGCTTTCATCCGCGCGCCGGACGCGGAGAATTCCTGCGCCGGGGCGAGCCCTCCTTGCTGCCGAGCCGCCGACCCGCCTGAACCTGGAGCCATCGCCATGAACCTGCTGCTCATCAACCCCAACACCTCGCAAAGCGTCTCCGACCTGATCGCGGCCGAGGCCCGGCGCGCGGCCGCGAGCGACACACACATCGAGGTGGTCACGGCGCCCTTCGGCGTGGCCTACATCGAGACCCGCTTCGAATCGCTGATCGGCGCCTATGCCGCCGCCACGCTCGCGGCCGAGCACCACACGCGGCACGACGCCATCGTGGTCGCGGCCTTCGGCGACCCCGGCATCGACGGCCTGCGCGAGGCGCTCGACATCCCCGTGGTCGGCCTCACCGAAGCCGCGCTCATGAGCGCGTGCCTGCTGGGCAAGCGCTTCTCGATCGTGGCGATCTCGCGCCGCATCACGGCGTGGTACCGCGAGTGCGTGCAGGCCAATGGCCTCATCGACCGGCTCGCGAGCATCCGCAGCCTGGACGGTCCGCTCAAGGACATCGGCCACGTGCAGGACGACCACGGCCAGCGCCTGGAGGCCCTGTGCATGTCGGCCATCGAGGACGACGGCGCGGACGTGATCATCATTGCCGGCGCGCCGCTGGCGGGCCTGGCGCGCTCCATCAAGGACCGCATTCCGGTGCCGGTGGTCGACGGCGTGTCGAGCGCCGTGTGCCATGCGCAGACGCTCGTGTCGCTGGCACCCGCGCCGGCGCGGCTGGGCAGTTTTGCACCGCCGCCGATCAAGCCGAACCACGGGCTGCCCGAGGCCCTGGCGCGGCTTCTGGCACGCGACGGCGCCCGCGCGCCAGGCTGAGGCGGTGGGCCCCGTGACGCTCTGCAGCCTCGAGGGGGCGTCGATAGAATCGGCGCCGATGCCCACCAAAGCCCCAGCCCGCAAGACCAGCGCGAACGGCGCGACTGGCGCCACCGGCACGACCGGTGCCCCCCCTGTCCGCGAACACAGCGTCGACGAGATCGCCGAGAAGATCTCGGCCGCCATCCTGGAACACCGTCTCGCGCCGGGCACGAAGCTGGGCGAAGACCGGCTGGCCACGATCTTCGCGACCAGCCGCGCCAAGGTGCGCGAGGTGCTGGCCCGGCTGGCGCACGAACAGATCGTCGAGCTGGTGCCGCAACGCGGCGCCTTCGTCGCCAAGCCCACCATCGAGCAGGCCCAGGACGTGTTCGAGGCGCGCCGCCTCATCGAGCCCGGCGTGCTGCGTCGCCTCATCCGCACGCTCGACGACGCCAAGCGGGAGCGCCTGCAACGCCATATCGAGCTCGAGGCCGATGCACGGCGCCGCGACGACAAGCGCGCCATCGTGCGGCTGTCGGGCGAGTTCCATGTGCTGCTGGCCGAGCTGGCCGGCAATTCGGCGCTGGCGCGCTCGATGCGCGAGCTGTCGGTGCTGACCTGCCTGATCATCTCGCTGTACGACGCGCCGACGGCCACCAGCTGCCGCGCCGACGAGCACGAGGAAATCGTCGCCGCCGTGAACCGCGGTGACGCCGCACGGGCCGAGAAGCTCATGCTGCATCACCTCGACCACATCGAGCAGAGCCTGAAGCTGGACGACAGCGCGGAAGAGGTCGATCTCGAAAGCGTGTTCAGCTGAACCGGAGGAGGTCGGGCAACGGCATGCCCGATGTCCACAAGGCACAGGCAGACCCATTGCGGGTGCCCAACAAACAAAAAGCCCCAGCAGCTTGGCAGCTACTGGGGCATCGTTTTGGCGGAGCAGGCGGGATTCGAACCCGCGGAGGGCTATTAACCCTCACACGCTTTCCAGGCGTGCGACTTAAACCGCTCATCCACCGCTCCTGAGCCCACGATTGTAGCGCGGGTTTTCAGTCGTTTCAGTTCGGGCCGGCGCTTTTCCCGGTTTGGATCATGCGCATGGCCGACGAGATCAGCGCGGCCGTCTCGGTCATGTTGCTCGGCACGATGAGCGTGGTCTTCGAGTCGGCGGCCACCTTGCCGTAGGCATCGACGGCGCGCTCGGCCACCTTCAGCTGCACGGCCTGTTCGCCGCCCGGCTGGCGGATGGCCGCGGCCACGCGCTCGATGGCGTCTGCCGTGGCGGTGGCCACGGCCGTGATGGCAGCGGCTTCACCTTGCGCGTTGTTGATCTGAGCCTGCTTCTCGCCCTCGGAGCGGGCAATGAAGGCTTCGCGTTCGCCGGTGGCGATGTTGATCTGTTCCTGGCGACGGCCTTCCGAGGCGGCGATGAGCGCGCGCTTGCCGCGTTCGGCGGTGATCTGCGCCTGCATGGCCAAGAGGATTTCCTTGGGCGGCGTCAGGTCCTTGATTTCGTAGCGCAGCACCTTCACGCCCCAGTTGAGCGCGGCTTCGTCGATGGCGGCCACGACCTGGGCGTTGATCACGTCGCGCTCCTCAAAAGTCTTGTCGAGCTCGAGCTTGCCGATCACGCTGCGCAGCGAGGTCTGTGCCAGCTGGGTCACGGCCACGATGTAGTTCGACGAGCCGTAGCTGGCGCGCATCGGGTCGGTCACCTGGAAGTACAGGATGCCATCGACCTGCAGCTGCGTGTTGTCGCGCGTGATGCAGATCTGGCTGGGCACGTCGAGCGGGATTTCCTTCAGGCTGTGCTTGTAGGCCACGCGGTCGATGAACGGGATCAGGAAGTTCGGGCCGGGCGTCATGGTGCCGTGGTATTTGCCCAGGCGCTCGCGCACCCATGCGTTCTGCTGCGGCACGAACTTGACCGACTGGCTGATGAAGATGATCGCGATGACCAGGATGATGAGAGGAACTGAAAATTCCATGGTGTTGCTTCCTTTTCGAATGCGTTTTTCTGACTGACCGATTGAACTGCTAGATCTGCTAGATCTTGTCGACCACGAGGCGGCTGCCGACCACCTCAACCACGCGGTGTTCGCCGGTGGAGGGCGCATGGCCCGCGCGCAGCACGACGGTCCATTGCGAGCCGCGGTAGCGCACGGTGGCGGTGCCGTCGAGGTTCCAGGCATCGACGTACACGCTCTCGCCGATGTCCAGGTTGAGATCGCGGTTGGCCTCGCTGGAGGGCTCGGCAGGGCGGTTGCGGCGGATCAGGTACCAGGTCACGACCGCGCCCACGCCGACCACGGCGGCCACCAGCAGTTGCGTGACGAGGCTGAAGCCCAGGTGGGCGGCGATGGCTGCGGCGGCGAAGCCGGCGGCCAGCAGCAGCAGGTACACCGTGCCGGACAACAACTCGGCCACGATGGCCGCGCCTGCGATCAACCACCAGAAGGTGGGATTTCCCATGGCAACTCCTCTCTTCTTTTGTTACTTGGACCTTCGCCATTCTGCGGCATGGCGCGCCATGCGCCTGTGTCGCGTAGGGATATGGCGCCCGGTGGGGCTGCTCGGGCCGGCGGGCCCTGCGGGGCTTGCAGGGGGCTGACGCAATCCGTCATCCGAATTCCGTACACTTCGCGCCTCGCTCATTGCCTGTCTGACTGCCTGTCCGGAGCCCCGCTCATGAAATTTCGCTTTCCCATCGTCATCATCGACGAGGACTTCCGCTCCGAAAACACTTCGGGCCTCGGCATCCGCGCGCTCGCGCAGGCCTTCGAAAGCGAGGGCTTCGAGGTGCTGGGCGTCACGAGCTACGGCGACCTGAGCCAGTTCGCGCAGCAGCAAAGCCGCGCCAGCGCCTTCATCCTGTCGATCGACGACGAAGAGTTCTCGGTCGGCCCCGACCTCGACCCGGCCGTGCTGAGCCTGCGCAGCTTCATCGGCGAGGTGCGTCGCAAGAACGCCGACGTGCCGATCTACATCTACGGCGAGACCAAGACCTCGCGCCACATCCCGAACGACATCCTGCGCGAGTTGCACGGCTTCATCCACATGTTCGAGGACACCCCCGAATTCGTGGCGCGCCACATCATCCGCGAGGCCAAGAGCTACCTGGAAGGCGTGCAGCCGCCGTTCTTCAAGGCGCTGATCGACTACGCCGAGGACGGCTCGTACTCGTGGCACTGCCCGGGCCACTCGGGCGGCGTGGCGTTCCTGAAGAGCCCGGTGGGCCAGATGTTCCACCAGTTCTTCGGCGAGAACATGCTGCGCGCCGACGTCTGCAACGCGGTGGAAGAACTGGGCCAGCTGCTCGACCACACCGGCCCGGTGGCGGCCAGCGAGCGCAATGCGGCGCGCATCTTCAATGCCGACCACTGCTTCTTCGTGACCAACGGCACCAGCACCAGCAACAAGATGGTGTGGCACCACACGGTGGCGCCTGACGACGTGGTGGTGGTGGACCGCAACTGCCACAAGTCGATCCTGCACGCGATCATCATGACCGGCGCGATTCCGGTGTTCATGAAGCCCACGCGCAACCACTTCGGCATCATCGGCCCGATTCCGAAAAGCGAGTTCGAGCAGAGCGCCATCAAGGCCAAGATCAAGGCCAACCCGCTGCTGGCCGACGTCGATCCGAACAAGGTCAAGCCGCGCGTGATGACGCTCACCCAGTCGACCTACGACGGCGTGATCTACAACACCGAGACCATCAAAAACATGCTCGACGGCTACGTCGACACGCTGCACTTCGACGAGGCCTGGCTGCCGCACGCCGCCTTCCACCCGTTCTACGGCGCCTACCACGCGATGGGCAAGCGCCGCGTGCGCCCGAAGGAATCGCTGGTGTTCGCCACGCAGTCGACGCACAAGCTGCTGGCCGGCATCAGCCAGGCCAGCCACGTGCTGGTGCAGGACTCGCAGAACCGCGCGCTCGACCGCGACCTCTTCAACGAGGCCTACCTGATGCACTCGTCGACCAGCCCGCAGTACGCGATCATCGCGAGCTGCGACGTGGCCGCCGCCATGATGGAGCCGCCCGGCGGCACCGCGCTGGTGGAAGAGAGCATCCTGGAAGCGCTCGACTTCCGCCGCGCCATGCGCAAGGTCGAGGAAGAGTTCGGCAAGGACGAGTGGTGGTTCAAGGTCTGGGGCCCCGAGAAGCTCGTCGACGAGGGCATCGGCCGCGCCGAAGACTGGATCATGCACGGCGAGAAGAACGGCAAGCCCAAGAGCAAGAAGTCGCCGCGCAACTGGCACGGCTTCGGCGAACTGGCCGACGGCTTCAACATGCTCGACCCGATCAAGTCGACCATCGTGACGCCGGGCCTGGACCTGGAAGGCAACTTTGCCGAGACCGGCATTCCCGCCAGCGTGGTGACCAAGTTCCTGGCCGAGCACGGCGTGATCGTGGAGAAGACGGGCCTGTACAGCTTCTTCATCATGTTCACCATCGGCATCACCAAGGGCCGCTGGAACACGCTGCTCACGGCGCTGCAGCAGTTCAAGGACGACTACGCGCGCAACCAGCCGATGTGGCGCATCCTGCCCGAGTTCTGCCAGCAGCACCCGGGCTACGAGCGCCTGGGCCTGCGCGACCTGTGCCAGCACATCCACCAGCTGTACGCGCGCTACGACGTGGCGCGCCTCACGACCGAGATGTACCTGAGCGACCTGACGCCGGCCATGAAGCCCAGCGACGCCTTCGCCCACATCGCGCACCGCAAGACCGAGCGCGTGGAGATCGACGAGCTCGAAGGCCGCATCACCACCAGCCTGATCACGCCGTACCCGCCGGGCATTCCGCTGCTCATCCCGGGCGAAGTGTTCAACAAGAAGATCGTCGACTACCTCAAGTTCTCGCGCGAGTTCAACCTGCAGTGCCCGGGTTTCGAGACCGACATCCACGGCCTGGTGGCGCGCATCGACGAGACCGGCAAGAAGCGGTACTACGCGGACTGCGTGCGCAAGGCAAGCTGAGAGAGGAGCGTGCCCCGGTGCGGGGCACGGTCTGCGAAGGCGGGGCTAGCCTTCGCGCACGCGCATGAAGCGCGCGAACTTCGGCAACCCGCTCGGGTGCGTGCCGTTGTAGCGGTAGGTCACCAGGCTGCCGATCGGCGGCGGCTGGTCGCGCTCGGCGTCGGTCAGGCCGGTGCCGAGCCGGAAGCGCTGGCCGTCAGGCATCTCGACCATCAGTGCGCCGAGCCGGCCGTGGTGCTTGCCCTTGCCAGGCAGGTGCGCGACCACGCGGGCCTCGGCGTCTTCGAAGGGCTTGACCTTGAGCAGGTCGTTGTTGCGCTCGCCGCGGTACATCGATGCGCCCCGGTGCAGCATCAGGCCTTCGCCGCCCATCTTCACGGTCTTGTCGAGCAGCGCCTGCAGGTCCTCGTGCGTGGTCGCGGGCTGCTGCGGCACGGCCACCACCCAGGGCGCGTCGGTGATGGGCAGCAGCTTGCGCAGCGCCGCGAGGCGGGTGTTGAAGTCGCCGCCCTGGGCGGGCAGGTCGAACACCATGAAACGGATCTCATGCCAGGCGGTGTCGCTGGGCGTCTGGCTGCGCACGGTGGACATCGTGTGGTTGAAGCGGCCACGCCCGGCCCACAGTTCGCCGTCCAGCGGCTGTTTCGGCAGCGAGGCGGTGAACCACGCCGGCGCCATGACAGGCTCGCCGCCACGGGTCCAGAGCTTCTGGCCGTCCCAGTAGCCGCGCACGCCGTCGAACTTCTCGCTGACCCAGTAGCCCGCGAGCGACATGCCGGGGCGGTAGACCTCGGCCAGCATCAGGGCGGGGGCGGCCGCGCGCGCGAACGCGGCGCGACCCGAAAGGGCTGCGCCCAGTCCCGCAAGCAGGAGGAGGGAGCGTCGATTCAACACGGTGGCAGGCGCTGGGAGCCGAGAGGGGAAATTACTCCGCCATGCCTCCGACCACGTTGCTGAAGCCGCCGTCCACGTAGGTGATCTCGGCGGTCACGCCGCTGGCCAGGTCGCTCAGCAGGAAGGCGGCCACGTTGCCGACTTCCTCGATGGTCACGTTGCGGCGGATCGGCGAGGCGTCGGCCACGGCCGTGAGGATCTTGCTGAAGCTCTTGATGCCGCTGGCGGCGAGCGTCTTGATGGGGCCGGCGCTGATGCCGTTCACGCGCATGCCCTTCGGGCCGAGCGAGGCGGCGGTGTAGCGCACCGACGCCTCGAGCGAGGCCTTGGCCAGGCCCATGGTGTTGTAGTTGGGCAGCGCGCGCTCGGCGCCCAGGTAGGTCAGCGTGAGCAGGGCCGACTTGTCGTTGAGGTAGGGCAGGGCCGCCTTGGCCATGGCCGGGAAGCTGTACGCACTGATGTCGTGCGCGATCTTGAAGCCTTCGCGCGAGAGGCCTTCCAGGAAGTCGCCGGCGATCGACTCGCGCGTGGCGAAGCCGATGCTGTGCACGAAGCCGTCGAATTTGGGCCAGGTCTGGGCGAGGTCGGTGAAGAGCTTGTCGATCTGCGCGTCGTCGCCCACGTCGCAGTCGAAAATCAGTTTCGAGCCGAAGTCTGCGGCATATTCGGTGATACGGTCCTTGAATCGCTCGCCGACATAACTGAAGGCGAGTTCCGCGCCCTGGTCGTGACAGGCCTTGGCAATGCCATATGCAATGGAGCGATTGCTCAACACACCGGTGATCAACAGTTTCTTGCCGGAAAGAAAGCCCATGAAGTTGCCTCGTGAAAATCTTGGGCAGAATTCTCGCATGCGAGGTTGGCTGCTCTGGATGTTGGCGCTCCTGGCGCTGCCCTCGTGGGCGGCGCACGGGCTGGGCATGGGTTACGAGCCCAAGTACCCGGCGTCGTTCACGCATTTCGACTACGTGAACCCCAACGCGCCCAAGGGCGGCGACCTGACCCTGTCGGCCGCTGGCAGCTTCGACAAGCTCAACCCCTTCATCTTGCGCGGCGTGCCGCCGGTGGGCATGGGCTACAGCGCCAACGGCTTCGTGTTCTCCGAGTACGGCCTGCTCTTCGATTCGCTGACCACGCCGAGCGAGGACGAGCCTTTCTCGCAGTACGGCCTGCTGGCCGAAGACATCCAGCTGGCGCCCGACCGCTTGAGCGTCACGTTCCGGCTGAACCCCAAGGCGCGGTTTTCCGACGGCTCGCCGGTGCTGGCGAAAGACGTGAAGTACTCCTTCGACACCCTGCGCAGCAAGGCGGCCGGGCCGACCTTCCGCTCGTACTGGGCCGACATCAAGGAGGCCGTGGTGACGGGCGAGCGCACCATCCGCTTCGACTTCGTGCGCCAGAACGCCGAGCTGCACATGATCATCGGTGGGTTGCCGGTGTTCTCCAGCGCCTGGGGCAAGGGCAAGCCCTTCGACCAGATCGTGACCGAGGCGCCGATCGCGAGCGGGCCGTACGTGGTGGACAGGGTCGATTTCGGCAAGTTCATCTCCTACCGCCGGCGCCCGGACTACTGGGCCGCCAACCTGCCGGTGCGCAAGGGGATGTTCAACTACGACACGGTGTCGTACCAGTATTTCAAGGACTCGCTCGGCGAGGAAGAGTCGCTCAAGGCCGGCGCGCTCGACGCGATGGAAGAGCGCTCGATCATCGCCTGGGTGCGCCGCTACAAGGGTCGCCGCTTCGACTCCGGCGAGCTGGTCAAGGAAGAGATCGCGCACCGCCGCTTCACCGGCATGCAGGGCCTGGCGCCCAACCTGCGGCAGCCGCGCTTCGCCGACATGCGCGTGCGCAGGGCGCTGGCGCTGGCCTTCGACTTCGACTGGCTCAACGCCCACCTGTTCTACGGCCGCCGCGGGCGCACCCAGAGCTACTTCCAGAACAGCGACGACCTCATGGCCCAGCCCGAGGTCAGCCCCGAGGAGCAGGCGCTGATCGACAAGCTCAAGACCCGGCAGCGCTACCTCGACAACACCAAGGGCGAGCTGCCGCGCCCCGACAGCAGCGGCGACACCGCCGAGGGCCTGCGGCGCAACCTCGTGAAGGCGCAGGAACTGCTCAAGGAGGCCGGCTGGACCTACCGCGACGGCGCGCTGCGCGACAAGGCCGGCACGCCGTTCGTGATCACCATCGACATCGCCGATCGCAGCTCGGGCGTGGTGCTCGCGCCGTATGCGCGCAACCTCGGCAAGCTGGGCATCCGCCTGGACTACCGCCTGCGCGACCCGAGCCTGCTGAAGAAGAAGCTGGACGACTTCGATTTCGACATGGCCATCAGCCTCGTCGGTGGCTCGTCGAGTCCGGGCAATGAGCTGTACGAGGACTTCGGCTCGAAATCGGCGAGCGAGAAGGGCAGCCAGAACCTGAGCGGCATCAGCGACCCGGTGGTCGACGAGATCGTCGAGGTGATCGTCAACAGCCACGACCGCGCCTCGCTCGCGGCGGCCGCGCGGCTGCTGGACCGCTACTTGCTCCACCAGCACTACATGACCCCGATGTACTACGGCAAGCAGTATTTCATTGCCCACAAGCGAAAGCTGCGTCGCCCCGACGCGCCCTTGCCGCAGCGCCTGCTGGCCGGGTCGGCGATGCTGACGATGTGGTGGATCGAGTCGAGCGCCAAGTAAGAGAGCAAGAACACGCATGGCCGCCTACCTGATCCGACGCCTCCTGCTGATCGTTCCCACGCTGTTCGGCGTGCTGCTGCTCAACTTCGCCATCGTGCAGTTCGTGCCGGGCGGTCCGGCCGAACAGCTGCTCTCGCAACTCACCAACAAGGAGAACCGCATCTCGGGCGGCCCCACCGGCCGCACGCTCGACGCCAAGCAGGTGGCCGAGATCAAGGCGCTCTACGGCTTCGACAAGCCGGCCCCCGAGCGCTTCTGGCAGATGCTCAAGCAGTTCGCGCGCTTCGACCTGGGCAAGAGCTTCTTCCAGAGCAAGGACGTGTGGCAGCTCATCAAGGAGAAGCTGCCGGTGTCGATCAGCCTGGGGCTGTGGACCTTCTTCATCAGCTACCTCATCGCGGTGCCGCTGGGGGTTGCTAAGGCCGTGCGCGCGGGTTCGCGCTTCGACTTCTTCACGACGCTGCTGGTGCTCGTCGGCTACGCCATCCCGGGCTTCGTGCTGGGCGTGGCGCTGCTGGTGATCTTCGGCGGCCAGCTGCAGTGGTTCCCGCTGCGCGGGCTGACCTCGCCGAACTGGGAATCGCTGAGCTGGGGCGCGCGCATCGTCGACTACCTGTGGCATATCACCTTGCCGGTGACGGCCATGGTGCTGGGCAGCTTCGCGATCACCGCGATGCTCACCAAGAACTCCTTCCTCGAGGAAATCCGCAAGCAGTACGTGCTGACGGCGCGCGCCAAGGGGCTGGCCGAGCGGCAGGTGCTCTGGAAGCACGTGTTCCGCAACGCGCTGATCCCGATCATCACGGGCTTTCCGACGGCGTTCATCGGCGCCTTCTTTTCGGGCGCGCTGCTGATCGAGACGCTGTTCTCGCTCGACGGCATGGGCCTGCTGAGCTACGAGAGCGTGCTGCGGCGCGACTACCCGGTGTTCCTGGGCACGCTCTATCTGTTCACGCTGATCGGGCTGGTGACCAAGCTCATCTCCGATCTTTGCTACGTCTGGGTCGATCCGAGGGTGAAGTTTGACTGAAGCCGCCGCCGTGTCCGTGAGCCCCGGGCGCCGTGCCTGGCGCCGTTTCCGCCGCAACCCGCTGGGGTTCTGGAGCCTGGTCGTCTTCTCGGCGCTGGTGGTGCTGAGCCTGTTCGCCGACGTGCTCTCCACCGACAAGCCACTGGTGGTGCGCTACGAAGGCCAGACCTACTTCCCCGTGCTGCGCGACTATTCCGAGAAGACCTTCGGCGGCGACTTCGAAACGCCCGCCGACTACCTCGACCCCTTCATCGAGCAGCGCATCACGCAGGGCGACAACTGGGCGCTGTATGCGCCCAACCGCTACGGCCCGGCCACGCTCAACTATTTCTCGAAGCCGCCGAACCCCGCCGCACCCTCGCACGCGAACCTGCTGGGCACCGACGAGCGCGGGCGCGACCTGCTGGCCCAGCTGATCTACGGCTTTCGCGTGAGCGTGCTGTTCGCGCTGGCGCTCACGGTGGTCGGGGTGGTGCTGGGCATCGCGACCGGTGCCGTGCAGGGCTTCTTCGGCGGCAAGATCGACCTGACCTTCCAGCGCCTGATCGAGATCTGGAGCGCGATGCCCGAGCTGTACCTGCTGATCATCTTCAGCGCGATCTTCACGCCGAGCGTGTCGCTGCTCTTGATCCTGCTGAGCCTGTTCGGCTGGATGGGGCTGTCGGACTACGTGCGCGCGGAGTTCCTGCGCAACCGCCAGATGGACTACGTGCGCGCCGCGCGCGCGCTCGGCGTGGGCAACCTGCAGATCATGTGGCGCCACATCCTGCCCAACAGCATGGTGCCGGTCGTCACCTTCCTGCCGTTCCGCATGAGCGCGGCCATCCTGGCGCTGACCTCGCTCGATTTCCTCGGGCTGGGCGTTCCGCCCGGCACGCCGTCGCTCGGCGAACTGCTGAGCCAGGGCAAGGGGAACATCGACGCCTGGTGGATTTCGCTGTCCACCTTCTGCGTGCTGGTCGTCACGCTGATGCTGCTGACCTTCATGGGCGACGCGCTGCGCGATGCGCTCGACCCCCGCAAGGCCGACAAATGACGACGACTCGCGACACGACGAAGAACCAGCCCTTGCTCGACGTGAAGGGGCTGCGCGTCGCCTTCGGCGGCAAGCCGGTGGTGCATGGCATCGACCTGCAGATCGCGGCGGGCGAAAAGCTCGCGCTGGTCGGCGAGTCGGGCTCGGGCAAGACGGTCACGGCGCTGTCGCTGCTGCGGCTGGTGCAGAACGCCGACCTTGACGGGGTGGCGACCCTGTCGGGGTCGCAGGCGCAGCGCGGTGCGCGCGACCTGCTGTCGATTCCGGAGCGCGAGCTGCGTGGCATCCGCGGCAAGGAGATCGCGATGATCTTCCAGGAGCCGATGACCGCGCTCAATGCGCTGTACACCGTGGGCGACCAGATCGCCGAGGTGCTCGAGCTGCACGAGGGGCTGTCGGCCCGCGCCGCACAGGAGGCCGCCGTGCAGCTGCTGGCCGACACCGGCATTCCCGAACCGGCGCGGCGGGCGAGGTCGTATCCGCACCAGCTCTCGGGCGGGCAGCGCCAGCGCGCCATGATCGCCATGGCACTGGCCTGCAAGCCGCGCCTGCTGCTGGCCGACGAGCCGACCACGGCGCTCGACGTCACGGTGCGCGCGCAGATCCTCGAGCTGCTGGCCGAGCTGCAGCGCAAATACGGCATGGCCGTGCTGCTCATCACCCACGACCTGAACCTGGTGCGCCGTTTCGCCGACCGCGTGGCGGTGATGGAGCGCGGCCACATCGTCGAGCATGGCCCGGTGGGCACGGTGTTCGAGGCGCCGCAGCATGCCTACACCCGCAAGCTGATCGACAGCCATCCGGCGCGCGACGTGGCCGAGGCGGCCGCCGATGGCGCGGCGCCGCCGGTGCTGGAGGCCCGGGCGCTGCGCGTGAGCTATCCGGTGTCGCGTCCCGGCTTCGCGGGCTGGTTCCGCAAGGGCGAGTTCGTCGCCGTGCAGGGCGCCGATTTCCGGATCGCGCCCGGCGAAACGCTGGGCGTGGTCGGCGAATCGGGCTCGGGCAAGTCGACGCTGGCGCTGGCCGCGCTCGGCCTGCTCAAGCACCGGGGCGAACTGCAGGTGACGGGGAAGGGCTGGGCGGTGGACCGCGCCTCCGACCTCGCGCTGCGCCGCACGATGCAGGTGGTGTTCCAGGACCCGTTCTCGTCGCTCTCGCCGCGCATGACGGTCGAGCAGATCGTGGGCGAGGGGCTGCGCGTGCATGCGCCCGAGCTCGACGCCGCCGCCCGCCGAGCGCGCGCGCTCACGGCGCTGGCCGACGTGGGGCTGAGCGAGGCGCAGTTTCCCGCGCTGCTCGACCGCTATCCGCACGAGTTCTCGGGCGGGCAGCGCCAGCGGCTGGCGATCGCCCGGGCGCTGATCGTCGATCCGCAGTTGCTGGTGCTCGACGAGCCCACCAGCGCACTCGACGTGACCATCCAGAAGCAGGTGCTCGGCCTGCTGCAGCGGCTGCAGCGCGAACGGGGGCTGAGCTACCTCCTGATCACGCACGACGTCGAGGTGATCCGCGCCATGGCGCACCAGGTCATCGTGATGAAGGACGGCGCGATCCTCGAATCCGGGCCGGCCCTGCGCGTCCTCGACGCCCCCGAGCATCCCTACACACAGAAGCTGGTGGCTGCGGCGCTGCTGGAATAAAAAACGGAGACGGGTAGTAATGTCGAATATCGGACACGACCGGCGCGGTGCCTGGCGCGCGGCGCTGGCCTGCATGGTCACGCTGGCGGTGGCCATGGGCCTGGGGCGCTTCGCTTTCACGCCCATGCTGCCCATCATGCTGAGCGAGGGAAAGCTCGAGCTGGCCGGCGGCGGTTTGCTGGCGTCTCTTAATTACCTGGGCTATTTCTTCGGCGCGGTCAGCTGCGCGGCCATCGGCATCAAGGCGTCGAGCATGGTGCGCGGCGGGTTGCTGGCCACGGCGGCCTTGCTGGTCGGCATGGGGCTGCTGCACAGCTTCGTCGGCTGGGGCGTGCTGCGCGCGGCGGCCGGGGTGATGAGCGCCTGGGTTTTCGTGTTTGCCTCGGGCTGGGGGCTGCGCCGACTGGCCGAGACGAATTCGCCCATGCTGGCCGGCGTGATCTACACCGGGCCGGGCATCGGGATCGCCATGACCGGCCTGCTGGGCGGGGCGCTGGGC
>NZ_JBWKXQ010000078.1:0-30516 GCF_059423125.1 Variovorax sp. GW531-E2
CGCCGGCCCCGCCCGCCGAGGCGCCCGCGCCGTCGGAAGCCCCGCAGATCGTGCGCGAGCTGCCGGTGCCGGCCAACGGCACGCTGCTGATCGACAAGCCGCTGCGCTCGGGCCAGCAGATCTACGCGCGCGGCGGCGACGTGGTGGTGACGGCCATCGTGAGCTTCGGCGCCGAAGTCATCGCCGACGGCAACGTGCATGTGTACGCGCCGCTGCGCGGCAAGGCCATTGCCGGCGCGCGCGGGAACACCGAGGCGCGGATCTTCTCGACCTGCATGGAAGCCCAGCTGGTGGCCATTGCGGGCATCTACCGCACGAACGAAGTGCCGCTGCCCGAGCCCGTGCTGGGCAAGCCCGCCCAGGTGCGCCTGGACGGCAAAAAAATAGCGATCGACGCGATTCCCTGATGAAAAACCAGGAACGCGGCAGCGCTGAGCATCAATCGACAACTGAATCGAAACAAGAAGGAATGGCGATGGCCAAAATTGTGGTGGTGACCTCGGGCAAGGGCGGCGTCGGCAAGACGACCACGAGCGCCAGCTTCGCGTCGGGCCTTGCGCTCGCCGGCAAGAAGACGGCCGTGATCGACTTCGACGTGGGCCTGCGCAATCTCGACCTGATCATGGGCTGCGAACGCCGCGTGGTGTATGACCTGATCAACGTGATCCAGGGCGAGGCCAACCTGAGCCAGGCGCTCATCAAGGACAAGCAGTGCGACAACCTGTTCGTGCTGGCCGCCTCGCAGACGCGCGACAAGGAAGCCCTGTCGCAGGACGGCGTGGAGAAGGTGCTGACCGACCTGGCCGCCATGGACTTCGACTACATCGTCTGCGACTCCCCCGCGGGCATCGAGACCGGCGCCATGATGGCGATGCACTTCGCCGACGAGGCGCTGATCGTCACCAACCCCGAAGTCTCTTCGGTGCGCGACTCGGACCGCATCCTGGGCATGCTCAGCAGCAAGACCAAGCGCGCCAAGGACGGCGGCGAGCCGATCAAGGAACACCTGCTGATCACGCGCTACAACCCGAACCGGGTGGCCGGCGGCCAGATGCTTTCGCTGGAAGACATCCAGGACATCCTGCGCATCAAGCTGATCGGCGTGATCCCCGAGTCGGAAAGCGTGCTGCACGCCTCCAACCAGGGCGTGCCCGCCATCCACGACAAGGACACCGACGTGGCCCAGGCGTACAGCGACGTGGTCGCGCGCTTCCTTGGCGAAGACAAGCCGATGCGCTTCGTCGAAGCCGAGAAGCCCGGCTTCTTCAAACGGATTTTCGGGAGCAAGTAGGCATGTCGTTTCTTTCGTTCCTGCTTGGTGAGAAGAAGAAGACTGCGAGCGTCGCCAAGGAGCGCCTGCAGATCATCCTCGCTCACGAGCGCTCCAGCCTCAGCGGCAAGAAGCGCCCCGATTACCTGCCCGAGCTCCAGCGCGAGCTGGTGGCGGTGATTTCCAAGTACGTGTCGATCAACGCCGACGACATCAAGGTGCACCTGGAAACCCAGGACAACCTCGAAGTGCTGGACATCAAGATCGAACTGCCCGATCCGGTTCCGGCGCGCTGAGCGCCGCAACCCCGATCAACCGGCTCACGCCGGTTGATCCGGGGCCGCAGCGGGCAGCGCCTCCAGCCGCTGCGCCCACGCGCGGGCCTTGTCCTCGTCGAAGAGCGGACTTTCGCGGTCGCCGTAGAACTGCTCCGCCAGGGATTCCACGCAGGCGCGCTGGCTCTCCAGGTTCTCTTCGCAGTCATCGAGCGCGGCACCGGTGAGCAGCCAGCGCTCGGCAGCTGCCGCGTCTTCCGGCGCGCCCTGACCCTGCATGCGCATCCAGCCCAGCTCATAGCAGGCCCAGCCCTGCTGGCGCTGGGTGCCGTCTTCCGCCACCTTCTGCAGCGCGTAGAGGGCTTCGGCGTACAGGGCCTTCACTTCCGTTTCTCCCTGGCCCTGTTCGGCCAACGCCCCTGCGTGCAGGCACAGCGTGCGACTGAGCTGCATCGTGGCGCTGACGTCGCCGGCTTCGTGGCCGCGGCGGAAGTAGCCGATTGCGCGGGCCAGGTCGGGCTCCCCGGGTTCGCCGAGCTTGTACGCCAGGCCGAGGTTGTAGAGCGCCATCGTGTTGTTCTGCCCGGCGGCCCGTTCGTAGTGCCGCATGCCGCCTTCCAGGTCGCGGTCGCCCCCCTCGCCTTCCGTCAGCATGTAGCCGAGATGGGCGTGCGTGGCGGCGTCGTCCTCGCCGCCATGGGCGATGGCGTGCAGCAGCCACGCACGCGCCAGGGCGGGTTCGGCGCCGAGGCCCGCCGTGTCCCAGCGCAGCATCTTCGAGAGCTCGCACATCGCCACGGGCAGGCCCTCGGGTGACGCGGTTGCGGGGGCGTCGCCGGGTTCGCGCACACCGGCGGCGCGCGCCATCCAGCGCAGGGCTTCGCGCGGGTCGGCCTCGACGCCCTCGCCGTCGCGCAGGTGGCAGGCCAGCTCGTAGGCGGCCCGCAGGTCGCCTGCGGCATGGCGCGCGGCCATGTGCTCGGTGTGCGCCTGCTCGCGGCCGTCGGCATGCAGCCAGACGTACAGGCCGGTGTCGTTGCGCGCGGCCTGCACCGGCTCGCCCGCACTCCAGCGCTTGCACAGGTCCGAGCGGACCACCGTGGACATCCAGCCGTCGGCGACCGACACCGCGGTGGAAATCCACGGATAGGCCTGCGGGTGCAGCACGGCGCCATCGGCGCGCAGCACGCCCACGGCAAGTTGCCCCTTCTCGACCTTCGCGGCGCGCGGCACCGGATCGGCGACCAGCCAGCCGAAGTCCTGCGTGCCCCAGGCCAGCGGCTGGAGCGTGCGGTGCCGGCACGGCACCAGCTCGCGGCCGGCGGCCACGTCGTAGATGCCACGCAGCCACGGCGCGTTCTTCGCCGTGCGCCCGCCCTTGGACGCCACGCGCACCAGGTCGCGCCGGACCATGGCGTGCCCGCGCTCCTCGCCGGTCAGCGGCTCCAGGGTCTCGAAGCGGCCGTAGTCGAAGGGCACGAGCACGCGGCCCTGCCCATCGACGAGGCCGCACAGGCCGTCGGCGCGTTCCACGGCGAAGCGCTTCGGCCGGGCCGGCGTGCCGCGCTCGTTCGACGGATCGTTGTCTTCGGTCGTCAGGATCTCGATCGGGTATTCCTCGAGCAGGTCGACCTGTTCGTACACCGGCTCGATCGCGACGCGGCCTTGCGCATCGAGCAGCCCGCTCTTGCCGCCGCGCTTGGCGTCGAAGCCCTCCCAGTCGTGGCGCCACTGCAGGTTTTCGAAATCCGGCGGCACGGCCCATTCGCCGTCCGCGCGCACCAACCCCCAGCCGCCCTCGTCGCCGCGCGCCGGGGCGAGGCCGAAAGGCGTGAAGTCTTCGGCTTCTTCGAACCGGGGCGAAATCGTCCATTGGCCCTGCAGGTCGACATACCCGATGCGCTCGCCCACGCGGGCGCGCACCCGGCCTTCGACAAAGCTCCAGACCTCGTCGACCGAGGGCGGGAGCAGCCAGCTGCCGTCGGTGCGCAGCAGGCCGACGTGGTCGCCGACCAGCGCCGTGGCGATGTCGTCCTCGAAGGCCCAGACCTCGTCGAGCTGCGGTTCGAGCAGCACGCGCGGCGCTTCGGCGTCGGCGAGCAGCAGGCCGGATTGCTCACCTTGCGAGACCCAGAGCAGGCGTGGGTCGCTCCCACCAGCGTAGCGGATGTCGTCCCACGCGGGCTCGACCACGGTGGTGCGATGGCTGGCGCCCTCGTCGTCGTACACCAGGCGCATCACGCCCCAGCGGCCGTCGACCTCGAAGCGCCAGAGGTCCTCGCCCAGGTGGTTGTCGTAGTCGGGGCGTTCGCCGTCGTCTTCGTCTTCTTCCTCGGGCTCGAAGTCGGCAAAGCGCTCGTCGCGCGGCGCCTCGTAGCCGTCGAAGTACGGATGCGACAGGCTGCCGAAGCCGAACTGCCAGGCCCAGGCCTCCCAGTCGGCGAAGCGCTTGATGCCGAGTGCCGCGTCCACGCCCGGGTGGTTGCCGCTGTCGATGCAGCGCTGCACCTCGGCCCACAGTTCATTGCACTCGCGGCGGTTGCGTTCGATGAAGCCTTCGCCTTCCGTGTCTCCGCCCAGCCAGGACAGCTCGTCGAGGTTCGCCGAAAGGCGCGGCGCGCTGCCGTCCGGCGTGTCGTCGATCAGCTCGGCCAGGTGCAGCGCCACGGCCTCGAACTGCAGCGCGATCTGCGGCAGCGTGTGCAGCATCGGATGCCGCTCGACAAAGGCGTGCAGCTGCCGGATGCGCGCGAGCGCGGCATGCGCGTCACTGGCGAGGTTGTCGGTGCCGGCATCGCCGAAGACGCGCTGGTGGTCGATGGCGTCGCCGGCCGCGCCATCGGCCAGCAGGAGCTGCCAGAGCACGGGGAAGTTGTTGTTGGCTTCGGCGATTTCGTCGGCCGATGCGTCTTCGGTGTCGGGAAGACTGTGTTCGAGATAGAGCCAGGAACGATTGCCCATGTGTGGTCGGTGCGTGTGTCGTCCATGGCGAAGGCCATGGGTGGCGCCCAGTTTAGGGGTGCCGTTTCACGCGCACGTGACCGCCGGCCGCTACGCCAGGAACTGCGTGACCTGCGTGAGCACGGCCTGCTCTTTCAGGATGCGGCGATGGCCCCAGCCCTGCGTGGGAAAGAGCCGCGCACCGGCGATCGCATCGCGAAAGGCCTCGGCGTCGGCGAAGCGGTTCACGCGGTCGTCGCGGTCATGCACGATGAGCGTCGGCTGCGCGATGCGCGGGCCCACGGCGGCGGGCTCGAGCTGCTGCATCAGGATGCCCTCGCGCGCCTCGATCAGGCGCTGCATGCCAGCCCGCGTGCGCTCGCTGAGGCCGAACACCTGCGCGAAGTAGCGCGTGTACTCGCGCGGCGAGGCCGGCGGCGCCAGCAGCACCAGCCGCTGCGCCGGCAGCCCGCGCCCCGCCGCATAGGCCAGTGCATTGGCCCCCAGCGAATGCGCGACCGCCGCGCGCAGCACGTGCCCGTCGGCACCCAGCCGCGCCGCCACGTAGTCGATGGCGCGCGCGAACTGCGGCAGGTTGCTGGCCGTGCCCGCGCTGCGGCCGTGCGCCGGCATCTCCAGCAGCACGGGCCGCAGGCCTTGCGCAGCCACGGCCTGCGCCAGCGGCAGCATCTGGCCCGCATGGCCGCCCCAGCCGTGCACCAGCAGCACGACCGGCGCCGACTCGGCACCCGAGTCCTGCGCGGCCAGGTGGTAGATGCCGAGGTTCGCGTCCTCGAACGCCCAGGCCTCGCGACGCCAGTCGGCACCGGGCTGCTGGCCGCGGTACAGCCATTTGGGCGGCAGCGGCGTGCCGAACACACGGTAGGCCGCGCGCACGCCGAGCGCGGGCCACAGGCGCTGCGAGGCGCCGAGGCCGAAGCGCATCGCGCGCATCAGCGGGCTGGCGCTGTAGTAGCCCACGGGGGCGGTGGTGTGGGTGGTGGTGGTCATGGGGAAGGCTTTCGTTCAGGGGCTCAGTACCAGACCCAGTCCTGGTTGCTGCGCGGCAGGCTGCGCAGCGTGTCCTGCACGCCGCGCACACCGAGGAGGACCGCGTAAGCGGCGAGAAAGAGGGCAATGATCAGCATGGTGCTTCTCCTTTTTTATCGCACGGTGGTGCGAAATTAAGGCAAACGAAGAGGCGGTGGCCGTCGTCTGCGGGTGCGCCTCAGGCGCGGTAGCTGGAAAGAAGGCGCTGCCAGGTCTGGCCCGCGCGCTCGGCCGCATGCGCGTCGCGCAGGAAGCGCGCGTCGTGCAGCTGGTTCATCATGATCCCGTTGATCTCGCTCACGAGCTGGGCCGGATCGGTGTCGGCCTGGAGCTCGCCGGTCTCGACCGCCTGCAGCACCGTGCGGCGCAACGCGGCACGCCAGCGCGTGATCTCGTCGAAGAGCAGGTCGCGCAGCTCGCCTTCGCGGTCGTCGAACTCGAAGGCGCCGGCCACGTAGAGACAACCGTTCTGCGCTTCGACGTCGCGCGTGCGGGCGATCCAGCGCGCGACGATGTCGTTCAGGCGGGGCAGGCCCTTGGGCTTCTGCATGGCGGGCACGAACACCTCGGCCAGGAAGCCGCGGCCGTACTCCTCGATGACGGCCTTCTGCAGCGCCTCGCGCGACCCCACGCGCGAGAACACGCCGCTCTTGGACAGCCCGAGCCGGCTCGCCACGGCCTGCAGCGAAATGGCTTCCAGCCCCTCGGCCAGCGCGAGATGCATCGCCGCGCCGACGATGGCGGCGCGGGTGAGTTCGCTTTTCTGGGTCTTGGCGTCCATGCGGCGAACTTTAGCACAGTCGTGCGAAATATCAACCTCCCCACGCAGAAGGGCCTCATAGATGTTTTGCTCATGTGGAACCAACAAACGCATCGTTCCCTGCATAAGCCCTTCTGCCGAGAATCGCCGGTCGGCCCCGACCCGGGGTCCGGACCTCTTTTCACCTCCTGCGCGCCCGATGAACTTTCAACAACTGCGCTCGGTACGCGAGGCCGTTCGTTGCGGCTTCAACCTGACCGAGGTCGCCCACACCCTTCACACCTCGCAGCCCGGCGTGAGCCGGCAGATCCGCGAACTCGAGGAAGAGCTCGGCATCGAGCTCTTCGTGCGCGCCGGCAAGCGGCTCACGGGCCTCACCGAGCCCGGCGGCCACGTGCTGCCGATCATCGAGCGCATGCTGATGGAAAGCAGCAACCTCAAGCACGCAGGCCAGGAGTTCGTGGCGCAGCAAAGCGGCCTGCTCTCGGTGGCGGCCACGCACTCGCAGGCGCGCTATGCGATGCCGGTGGCGGTGCAGGAATTCCGCGCGCAGTTCCCGAACGTGAAACTGCACCTGCACCAGGGCTCGCCCAAGCAGATCGCGCAGATGCTGCTCGACGGCGAGGCGGACGTGGGCATCGCCACCGAGGCGCTGGGCGATTACCCGCAGCTGGTCGCCCTGCCCTGCTACCGCTGGACGCACTCGGTGATCGTGCCGCCGGGGCATCCGCTGCTCGACGCGCCGCTCACGCTGGAGGCGCTCACGCAGCATCCGCTGATCACCTACGACACCGGCTTCACGGGCCGTTCGCGCATCGACGAGGCCTTCGAGCAGCGCGGCCTTCAGCCCAACATCGTGCTGGCCGCGATGGACGCCGACGTCATCAAGACCTATGTGCAGCTGGGCCTGGGCGTGGGCATCGTCGCCGGCGTGGCCTACGAGGCCGAGCGCGACACCCAGCTGCGCGCGCTCGATGCGGGGCGGCTGTTCGGCATCAACCTCACCAAGCTGGCGGTGCGGCGCGGCACCTACCTGCGCAAATATGTCTATGCGTTCATCGAGTCGTTTGCGCCGACCTTGACGCGCGCGATTGTCGAGAAGGCCTTGGGCGACGAGGTCAAGGTGTCTCACTACGAGATTTAGCTCAAGCGCAACGAAATCGACACTTCCGGCTCCAGGGTTGAAAAGAATGCGCGCAGCTTCACACAAGCGGCGTACATTCGGGTTAATTCCTTGGCTTCCGGAACGGATCAGCAATGGCATCGACTTCGCAGCAGCAGCAGCAACTACAGGCCACCCGGGCCGCCCAAAAGGCGGCCGATGCAGCGGAGAAGCGCGAACGCCTGAAACGTGCCCTGCCCGCCACGGTCGAGCTGCTGCAAAGCCGCCAGGCCGATCGCATCGACGATCGCGACATCGACGCCTACGTCGATCTCAACTGGCTCGAATGGCATGGCGGCGGTTTGCGCCTCACCATCACCGGGCGCAACGTGTGCGCCCAATCGGCCGCCACCGCGGTGGCCTGACAAACCTCTCCCCCAGTCCCCCAAAGAAAAACCGCCACAGTCTCCTGTGGCGGTTTTTGCATGTGCGCGGTGCGAGCGCAGTGCGAAGGCTTACTGACCCGCGATGATCTGCGCGATGAGGCCGGTGGCAATGGCCGCGAGCACGTAGTCGCCACCCACGCCCACCCACTGGTAGCCGCGCGGCGGCTGCTGCAGGCGGTAGGCGCGCCAGTCGTTCACCACGTAGTTGCGGCCCCGGTACTCGGTCGGCACGCGGCCGCCTCGGCGCCACTCGCTGTGCGGCTGCGGGAAGCCCCGGCGGTCGAACTGGCGACCGTCGCGGAAGTCCTGGTCGCCGCGGTAGCCGGCGTGAGGGCCGCGATGCCCGCGATGGTCGTCGCGCTGGTCATAACGACCGCCGCCAGGACGGTGGTCATCGCGCTGCTCGTAGCGGCCGCCGCCCGGGCGGTGGTCGTCGCCCCGGCGATCTTGCGCCAGCGCGCTGCCTGCCGCCAGGGACATTGCGAGCGCCGCAACGGCGGCAGTGGTCAGGCGCTTGGTACGGAAGATCATCTGGAACTCCTTTGGTGTGTCTGTGATGACGCCTCCATTCTGTGCAGCGCGTGTGTCTGCTTCGGGTGCGTCAGGTCACCGTCAGATGAAATCCGGTAAGCGCAGGTATCTCCGCGGCGTGTTGTCCTGCACGCGCGTGACGTACTTCACGCGGGCGCGTAGCGGTTCACCACCATGCCGCAGTCGTAGGTCCGCGATCCGAGCAGGCGCAGCGCATGGCCATGGCGCGTGTCGTGGAACACCGAGCGGCCCGCGCCGACGGCCGTGGGGTTCACGAAGAACTGGAACTCGTCGACCAGCCCTGCCGACGTGAGCGACGACGCGAAGCCGACACCGCCGATGGTGAGGATGTCCTGGCCCGGCTGGCGCTTGAGCGCATTCACTTCGTCGGCCATGGCGCCGCGTGCGATGTCGGTGCGCTCCCAG
Organism: Variovorax sp. GW531-E2; assembly: GCF_059423125.1. Lineage (NCBI taxonomy): Bacteria > Pseudomonadati > Pseudomonadota > Betaproteobacteria > Burkholderiales > Comamonadaceae > Variovorax > Variovorax sp. GW531-E2. The sequence goes on from NZ_JBWKXQ010000078.1 coordinate 8,801, forward strand.
CGCGAGGCCTGCAGCTTGTTCGTGAGCACCACCTTGCGTGCCTCGACGATCCGCTGGGCAAAGGCGTAGTCGGGGTTCGCCGGAAAGCGCGTCGCGGCGCGGCCCCAGTGGTCGAGGTAGCCCTCCTCGATGATCTTGCGGCTCAGCAGGATCGTGTCGACGCCCGCGAACACGACGTTGAAGTCGCGCCTGAGCGCCGCGTCCCACCGCCACCGGTCGCCCCAGCCCCACAGCTGCCAGTCGAGGTCGCCGTTGGCCGGCGACACGAACCCGTCGACCGACATCTGCATTTGCACGATGAGCTTTCGCATCGGCGTCTCCTTCAGGTCGCTTGCGCAAACCGATCTCGAAATGCAAGCAGTTTCAGTATTCTCAAACCGATGCGAAAATGCAAGCAGTTTCTCGAACCGGCGGAATCCCGATGGCCATCCAGCAGAAGTCCCTGTGCCCGATCAACCTCGCGCTCGAAGTCGTCGGCGACCGCTGGAGCCTGCTGATCGTTCGCGACCTGATGTTTGCGGACAAGCGGCACTTCCGCGAGTTCCTGCAGTCCGAGGAAGGCATCTCCTCGAACATCCTCACCGAGCGGCTGAACACGCTGGTCGAACACGGCGTGCTCAGCAAGACCGACGACCCCACGCACAAGCAGAAGGCGCTCTACAGCCTCACGCCGGTGGGCATCGACCTGCTGCCGGTGATCACGCAGCTCGGCATCTGGGGGCGCAAGCACCGGCCGGTGACGCCCGAGAGCGGCGCGCCCGCGGCCGCGCTGGAAAAGGGCGGGCCGGCGCTGCAGAAGAAGATGCGCGCCGCGCTGCGCAAGGCGCACCTGGGCGGCCGCTAGGGCTGCGCCCTACCCGCCCACCGTGCTGTTCGCCGCGTCGGCACGCACGCGGCCCTGCGCCTCCAGCGCGTCCACCGGCGGCAGGTCGAGTTCGATCCACGCACCGTGCGCGCGTGCGAGGTCGAAGGTGCCGGTCGATTGCGGCCGGTCGGTGTGCAGCACCAGCGCATAAGGGCCCTCGCCGCGCACGGCGAGGCGCTGCGCGAGCGCGTCGCCGCCCAGCTCCGCCGCCGGGGCGCGGTCGCGTGGCGACGACAGCACGAGCACGCTGCTGCCCAGGGCGATCACCGCCACGCGCACTTGGCTGGCAGGCACCGCCACGGGTTCGCCGATGTGCGTGCTCGTGTCGTGGGACACGGTGCCCAGCAAGGCGCGGTAGCGCGCCAGCGTGGCGTCGAGGTCGCGCACGGCAATGGCCAGGCTGGCCACGCCGAGCACGCCGTTGGGGTGCACACGCGCGGCGCCTTCGGGCACGCGCAGGGCGCGCCGCGTGAGGTCGCCGCACAGGAACGGCAGGTCGGCCGACGGGGCGCGCGCGGTCTGCCAGCGCAGGTGTTCGCCGTCGGGGCGCACGCGCCCACCGTCGAGCGGGCCTTCGAGCACGAGGCCGCGCGCCTTCGCGTCGGCCACGGTGACGGCGGTGTCGCGCGGCAGCAGGGCGAAGTCGACGATGCCTTCGCCGTGCCGCTGCAGCAGCTGCCACCAGCGCTCGGCGGGCGCCGGTTCGCGCCACGCGATGAGTTCGAAGTAGCTGCCGTCGCTGAACACGACGAGCGCGTTGTGCGTGCTGCGGCCCGGATGGTCGCCGCCGCGCAGCACGTGGAAGCCGAGCGCGGCGTAGTCGGCAATGGCGCGTTCGAGGTCGTGCACGGCGATCACGACGTGGTCGAGGGTCAGGGGCATGGTGAAGGTCTTCCTCGCGGCAAAGGGGTCGTCGTGGTCAGGAGGCGGTGCGGGCGGCGCCCTCGCCGCCCAGGTAGGCATCGCGGATGCGTGCGTCGGCCAGCAGTGCGCGCGCCGGGCCCGAGAGCACGATGCGGCCCGTCTGCAGCACGTAGCCGTGGTGCGCGATCTGCAGCGCGAGGCTGGCGTTCTGCTCGACCATGAAGACCGAAACGCCCTGCGCGTTGATGCGCGCGATGAGCTCGAGCACCTTGTCGACGTACAGCGGCGACAGGCCCATGGTGGGCTCGTCCATGCACAGCAGCTGCGGCCGGCCCATGAGCGCGCGCGCCATGGCCACCATCTGCTGCTCGCCGCCCGAGAGCGTGCCGGCCAGGAAGCCCAGGCGTTGCGCCACGCGCGGGAACAGCTCGAGCATGCGTTCCAGGTCGTCGGCCACGCCCGCACGGTCGCGGCGCGCATAGGCGCCCATGAGCAGGTTCTCGCGCACGGTCATCGCGGGGAACAAGCGGCGTGCCTCGGGCACCGAGCCGATGCCCTTGCGGATGATCTGCGGCGTGCTCAGGCCGAGTGTCGATTCGCCGTTGAAGCGGACCTCGCCCGAGCGCGGCTTGAGCAGGCCGAGCACGATCTTCATCGTGGTCGACTTGCCGCTGGCGTTGCCGCCGAGCAGGCTGACGATCTGGCCCTTGCGCACCTCGATGTCGAGATCGAAGTGCGCCTGCACAGGGCCGTAGAAGCTGTTGACCTTCTGGAGCTGCAGCAGGGGCGCAACAGCACTCGCCGGCGCCTGCGTGACGGCGCGTTCAGGCAGATCGTCGTTTCTCCCCTCTCCCCAGAGGGAGGAAGGCGACAGGCCGGTGCGGGCAACGGTAGCGATCATGCGGGCACCGCTTCTTCCTGCGCTTCGCCGACATGGCGATGCCCTAGGTAGGCCTCGATCACCGCGGGGTCGTTGCGCACGTCGTCGGGCAGGCCTTCGGCGATCTTGCGGCCGTCGTCGAGCACGGCCACGCGGTCGGACAGCTGCATCACGAGGTCGAGCTTGTGCTCGATCAGCAGGATGGTCTGGCCGCGCGCCTTGAGGCCGCGAATGATCTCCAGCATCTCGGCCGTCTCGCTCTCGTTCATGCCGGCCGTGGGCTCGTCGAGCAGCAGCAGGCGCGGTCGCAGCGCGAGCGCGCGCGCAATCTCCACGCGGCGGCGGTTGGCGTACGAGAGGCTGTAGGCCGGATGGTCGGTGCGCGGCGTGAGGCGTTCGCCGAAGAGCGCGATGATCTCGCGCGCCTCGTCGCGCAGCGCTGCTTCCTCGCGCCGCACAGCACTCGGTTGCACCAGCGCGAGCGCCAGCTCGGCCAGCGCCCCGAGGCCCGGCACACCGCCGACACGTGGTTTCACGGCGCGCAGCCGCGTGTGTGCGCCGACCAGCACGTTGTCGAGCACCGAGAGGTTCGCGAACACGCGCCCGTGCTGGAAGGTACGCGCCAGGCCGCGCTGTGCGAGCTCTTGCGCGGGCAAGCCGGTGATGTCGTGGCCGTCGAAGCGCACCTGCCCGGCATCGGGCTTGTCGAGGCCGGTGACGAGGTTGAACAGCGTGGTCTTGCCCGCGCCGTTCGGGCCGATCACGCTCAGCAGTTCGCCCTCGCCCACCTGCAGGTCGACGGCGTTGACGGCCGTGAGCCCGCCGAAGCGGCGCACGAGACCGCGGACCTCAAGCAGCGACGGCATCGGCGACCTTCGCCTTCGAGTTCACGAGCTTCACCTCGGCGCGAATGGCCTGCGGGTTGCGCAGCAGGTTGAGGATGGGGCAGTTGCGCTCCACCGCTTCGAACAGCGCGTCGATCTCATCGCGGCTGGCGGGCGAATCGATGTGCACGATGTAGCCGATCTCGTGCGGCCAGATCGGTGTCTGCTCGTGGCCCGGCTTGCCGCCGCGCGGGTCGATGACGCCGGTCACCTCGACCTCGAGGCTCTCGAGCGGCACCTGCCGTTCGGCCGCCTGGATCAGGAAGATGTGCGTCACGCAGGTGCCGAGCACGCCCAGCTGCAGCTCGGGCGAACTCGGGCCGAGGTTGTAGCCCGCGAAATCGGGCGGGCTGTCGCTGATGACCTGGTGCTCGCGGATGCGCAGGCGGCGCACGCCGCTGCGGCCTTCGGCGCGCACGCTGGCCTTCAGCTGCGAGGGCTGTGCGGTGCCGGCCGCGACGGCGGCGTTGCGCGCCAGCACGGCGGCGCGTTTCTCGGCGAGGTAGTCGTTGAGGTGGCTCATGAGATGGGGTTCTTTCAGACGGTGCCGAGCAGGCCTTGGGGACGGAAGCGGATCAACAGAAGCAGTGCCACGCCGTAGATCAACATGCGGTACTCGGCTGTCACGCGGAACAGCTCGGGCAGGCTCACGAGCGCGACCGCACCCAGCAGTGCGCCGCTGATGTTCCCGAGCCCGCCGAGGATCACCATCGTGAGCGCGAGGATCGAGATCTGCGAGCCGAAGGTCTCGTGGTTGATGTACGAGTACATGTGCGCGGTGAAGGCGCCGCTCACGCCCGCCGCGAAGCCGCCGAAGCCGAAAGCCAGCGCCTTGTAGCGGTCGGGGCTCACGCCGTAGGCACGCGCGGCCACCTCGTCTTCGCGCACCGCGCGGAAGGTGCGGCCCAGGTGCGAGCGCAAGAGGCGCCACTGCAGCAGGGCCAGCAGCACCAGCGCACCGAACGAGGCCCAGTAGATCGCCTCGTTCGACGACGCATCGCGCCCGAACAGCGACAGCGGCGGAATGCCCGACACGCCGATGGGCCCGCGCGTGAGGCTTTCCCAGTTGAGGATGGTGAGCGCCACGATCTCGCCGATGCCCAGCGTGGCGATCGACACGTAGTGCCCGCGCAGCCGGAAGGCCGGGAAGATCAACGCCGTGCCGATCAGCGAGGTGAGCACGCCCGCGGCCACGATGCCCGTGCCCACGGGCAAGTGCAGGTCGAGCACCAGCAGCGAGGAGGCGTACGCGCCGATGGCCAGCAGCCCCGCGTGGCCCAGCGAGATCTGGCCGATGGTGCCGGCCACCAGGGTGAGGCTCAACGCGAGCGCGCCGTAGAGCCACGCGTTGGTGAGCGTCTGCAGCACATAGGGCGAGGGATCGAACAGCGGCAACAGCACGGCCGCGGCGAACAGCGCGAGCAACACGCGCGGCGGCACGCGCCACGGCTTGCTCGGTGCGATGAAGGTGCCGGTGAGCGGCTCGGGCGGCAGCACACGCTTGCGGCCGAACAAGCCATTGGGCTTCCACACCAGGATGACCAGCAGCAACGCGAAGGCAAACAGGTTGCGGTACGGCGTGCCGAGGATCGCCACGCCGTAGCTTTCGATGAGCCCCAGCAGCAGGCTGCCGACGATGGCGCCCGGCACGTTGCCCACGCCCCCGACCACGGTGGCCACCACGCCCTTGAGCGTGGCCTGGAAGCTCATCGCCGGGCTGATGTTGTTGTAGTACATGCCCACCAGCAGGCCCGAAAGCCCGCCCAATGCGGCGGCACCGGCGAACACGGTCTGGTTCACGCGGTTCACGTCCACGCCCATCTGCTGCGCGGCGTCGCGGTCCTGCGCGGTGGCGCGCACGGCCCAGCCCAGCTTCGTGAAACGCAGGAAGCCGAACAGCACGGCCGCGCTCGCGATGCCGATGCCCGCGATCAAGAGGTCGAGCGCGCCGATGGTGCCGGTGCCGATCTGCAGGCGCCAGTCGGGCAGCTGCGTGGGCAGCGCGCGCGGGTCGGGACTGAACACCAGCTGCACGAGGATGTCGAGCACGAAGCTGATGCCGATGGTGGCCAGCAGCGGTGCGATGCGCGCGGCGCCCTGCAGCGGCCGCAGCCCCACGCGCTCGATCAGCATGCCGAGTGCGCCCGAGCCGATCACCACCAGCGCGATCGTGATGGGCAGCGGCGTGTGCAGGTAGGTGATGCTGGCCCAGCCGATGTACGCGCCCACGGTGTAGACCGAGCCGTGCGCGAAGTTGATGAGGTGCGAGACGCCGAAGATCAGCGCGAGCCCGACCGCCAGCAACGCATAGATGTTGCCGATGATCAGGCCGTTGACCGTGTGGTCGAAGAAGGAGGTGAAGCTCATCTACTTGGCCGATGCCAGCGCCGCCGCCTTCTCGTCGATCTGCGCCCACTTGCCGTCCTTCACCACCAGGTTGACGCTCTTCACGCCGATCACGCGGCGCGTCTGCGCATCGAAGGTGGCCTTGCCGAAGATGACGCTGGGCACGTCCTTGATCTTGTAGAACGCATCGCGCACGGCCTTGCGGTCGGCCTTGGGGCCGGCTTCGCGCAGCGCGGCGGCGGCGTACACCACCGCGTCGTAGGCATAGGCGTTGAAGGCGTCGGGCTCCTTGCTGTACTTGGCGCGGAAGCTCTTCACGAAGGCCTGCACTTCGGTGCGCGGCTCCTCGGGGAAGAAGGCAGTGTTGGTGTGGATGCCGTTCACGGCCGCGCCGCCGAGTTCGATGAACTTGGGCGAATAGACCGAGCCCACGGCGGCGATCGGCTGCTTCAGGCCCACGCTGCGCACCTGGCCCGCGATGAGCGCGCCGTCGGGGTAGTACGAGATGAGCACCACACCGTCGGGGTTGGCGTCGCGCACGCGCACCAGGGTCGAGCGGAAGTCCTTCTCGTCAGGCTGGTAGCCCTCGGCAATGGCGAGCTGCGCGCCGCGCTCCTGCGCGGCCTTCACGAGCACGTCCTTGCTGGTGCGGCCCCAGTCGGTGTTCAGGAACAGCACGGCGATGCGCTTGAAGCCGAGCGTCTTCACGGCCAGGTCGGCCAGCAGCGGCTGCGCATCGGCCTGGCTGATCGAGGGGCTCCAGATGTAGTCGCCGCCCTTGGTGAAGTCGGGGTGCGAGTTGGTGAAGCCCAGTTGCACCAGGCCCGCACGCTGGTAGATGGGCGAGGCGGCCATCGAGGCGGGGCTGGAGAAGTCGCCGAGTTCGATGAGCACGCGCTTGTCGTTCACGAGCTTCTGCGCAATGGCGACGGACTGGCGCGGATCGCTCTGGCTGTCCTCGAAGTTGTAGGCCAGCGGCCGGCCGTGGATGCCGCCCTGCGCATTGATGTGCTCCAGCGCGAGGTCGAAGCCGGCCTTCCACTGCGCGCCGTACTGCGCGTTCTGTCCGGTGAGCGGGCCGCTCACGCCGAACCACACGGGCTCGCCACTGGCGGGTGCGGCCCAGGCCGCGAGCGGCGCGGCCAGCAAGGCGGCGGACAGTGCGACCGCATGGCGCAGGAAACGATGGCGGGTGAACAGCGGCGGCAGCATGGCGTCGGACCTCGGTGGCAGTGAAAGGATGTGCAGGGCCGCGATTCTTCGCCGCTGTCCCGGCGCCGGGAAGGAACGAAAACGGAGAGGCTTATGCGCTTTCCGAGCAAGCGAAGGGGCAAGCGCCAACGGCCGCGCGGCCTCGTTTAAGCTGCGCGCCACATGAAGCGACGCCACCTCCTCCAGATGCTCGCCGGCGTGCCGGCCACCGCCCTGCTGCTCACCGCGTGCGGCAAACGAAAGGCCTCAGCCAACGCGTTGAAGCCCGATGCCCGCGTGCTGGCGCTGGGCGACAGCCTGACCTTCGGCTACGGTGCGTCGCCCGAGACGGCATGGCCCGCGAAGCTGGGCGAGCTCACGGGCTGGCAGGTCGAGAACGCGGGCGTCAACGGCGACACCTCGGCGGGTGCGCTGGAACGCCTGCCGGCGCTGCTGTCCGCCGGCAGCTACGACGCGATCCTGATCGGCATCGGCGGCAATGACATGCTGCGCGGCGTGTCGCCCGCCAGCACGCGCGAGAACCTCGCGGCGTTGATCGAGCAGGCGCGCGCGCACACGTCGCATGTGGCGGTGCTCGCCACGCCGGCGCCCGATGCGATGCGCGCGGTGGTCGGCTCGCTCAGCGATGCGCCGTTCTACGAAGAGGTCGCGAAGTCGGGGCAGGCGTTGCTGGTCGCCGGTGTGTATTCGGGCGTGCTGTCAGACGCGGCCCTGCGCTCGGACCGCATCCATGCGAACGCGAAGGGCTACGCCAAGGTGGCGGAGCAATTGGCCGAGCAGCTCAAGGCTGCGGGCTGGCGCTGAGGTTTGTTGCGCTGTTGGAGCGCATCGGTGCGCCTGCTGTGGCACTGCGCACCGGCAGGCTCTCGAGCACGCCGAACAGCAGCTCCATCGCGGTGAAGCCGAGGATGATCAGGCTGGCGCCCTGCGTCACGGCGTAGACCTGCCAGATCGCGAACAGAAAGCGCGCCACGGCGTCGTAGCGGCCATAGCGCAGGCGCGGATCGCGGATGCGCAGCACGGCCCAGACGGTGACCACCGAACCGAGCAGGTTGGCCATCAGCATGTGCACGGGGTCGAAGGCCGGGAAGCTGCCCGGCAGCTCCAGCGTCTGGATGGTCCACAGCAGCAGGGTGTGCACGGCGGCGAAGGTCCACGGGGTGGCGAAGCCGATGGTCACGACGAGGTCGTACCAGGCGCTGGCGCGGACGATGCGTTGGTAGGTGGGAAGCGCGATCATGAAGAAGAGCCCTGCAGGAGTGAAGAAGCCCCGGAAGCTAAAGCCTCGGGTACGCTCCAGGGTCAAGCACATTCTTCGGCGAAGGAACCACGACCATGCAGATCGGCCAGCTGGCTTCGGCGACGGGCTTGAGCCGCGACACGCTGCGCTTCTACGAAGAGCGCGGCCTGATCCGCGCGCAACGTGGCAGCAACGGCTACCGGGTCTATGCGAAGGAAACCGTGCAGATGGTGGGCTACATCCGCACCGCGCAGAAGCTCGGCTTCAGCCTCCACGAGATCGGCGACAACCTGCCCGCGGTGTGGGAGTCGGCCGCACCCGACGATGCCATTGCGGCGCTGCTGGCCGACAAGGTCGCGGTCATCGACCAGAAGATCGCCGAGCTGAACGCGCTGCGGCAAGACCTGCTGGCGCGCGTGCCGGCAGGCTGCCCGATGGCTCAGGCGGCCTGCGCGCGCAACAGGTCGACGTAGGCGCCCTGCACCAGCTGGTCTTCAGCGACGCCGAGCCGGGCCATGAGCGCATGGGCTTCGGCCACGCCGGCCTCCGCAAGCTCGCCGTCTTGCAGCACCACTTCGAGCTCGAGGAATTCACCGAGCCCTTCGACGCGGTCGAGGTGCACGCGCGTGCGGCCCACGAGGAACAGGCGGCGCTGCTTGCGCACGCGGCCGGCCTGGCCCCAGGCGAGCGTGAGTGATTCGCGCAGCGCGTCGGGCGTGGCGGTGGGCGTGATCAGGTAGAACGATTCCTTCGGGCCGGTGCTGTCGGCGCGGCGGTAGAAGATGAGTTCGCCGCGGTTGGGCGCGAAGGTGCGCAGCTTGAGGCGGTCGGCGCTGTGCTCGCAGCGGAAGAAGGTGTCGTCTTGCGCGATCTCGACGGGGCCCTGGTCGGCGAGCGTTGCGGCGATTTCTGCGATGCGGTCCACGCTGTCGATGCGGGCCTTGATCTCTATGTTTCTTGCCATGTCTGTGGGCTTCTGTGAGATGGGATTCGGGGCGTGTGCGCAGGCCACTGGGTACTTCCCTCCGCGAATGTCCCCCGGGCTTCGCCCTCCTCCTTGATTTCGCTGCGGGAAGCACCCAGTGTCCTGCGCACGGGAAGCAGCGCGGGTGTGCGGCCGATCAACGACCGCGCTGCCCAACGCTCACGCCGATGCGGTGCCTTGCGCAGCGAAATCAAGGAGGAGGCCGCAGGCCGGGGGACATTCGCGGAGCAAGGTACCGCGTCGGCGGGAGCGTCGCCCTGAACGAACAACAGCAAAGACTCAGGGCGCGTTGCCCTGCGGCCCCACAGGCGGTGGCGCCGCGCGCCCACTCGAGCCCGGTGCCAGCTTGCGTCCGAAGGACTCGCCCACGTTGCGCACGGGCCGGCTGGCTTTTTCCGACACGTTGCTCACACCGCGCCGCGTGGCCGCATCGGCGCGGTTGACGCCGCGGCCGGCGGCGTTGGTGCCGCGCTGCACGCTGCCCACCACCTTGCCGCTGCGCGAGGGCGACTTGATCGTGTGGGCGCGTTCGGCCTGGGGCGGGTTGTCGGCGCTCTGCGCCTGCGCAGTGACGGGCAGCCAGAGCGCGGCAGCGATGGCGGCGAGCGATGCGGTGGTGATGTGAAGCTTCTTCATGGCGTCGTCCCCTGGGAGTGGTCTTCGGATTCGGCGGCGGCCGCGCGGGCCATGCGCTCGCTCTTCCAGTACACGTCGTCGCCGCCGTTCATGCGGTTGAGCACGCGCGCGAGCACGAAGAGCAGGTCGCTGAGCCGGTTGAGGTACTGGCGCGGCGCGTCGTTGAGTTCGGTGGTGGCACCCAGCGACACCACGGCGCGCTCGGCACGCCGCGCCACGGTGCGGCACACGTGTGCGAGCGAGGCGGCGCGCGTGCCGGCGGGCAGGATGAATTCGGCCAGGCGCGGCAAGGCGGCGTTGTGGTCGGCCAGTGCGTTGTCGATCTGCAGCAGCGCTTCGGGCTTGAGCAGCGTGAAACCGGGCATCGAGAGTTCGCCGCCGAGGTTGAACAGCTGATGCTGCACATCGACCAGCAGCTCGCGCACGGGCTCTGGCAGCGGTTCGCACAGCAGCACGCCGATGTGCGAGTTGAGTTCGTCCACGTCGCCCATCGCGTGCACGCGCAGGTGGTCCTTGGGCACGCGGGTGTTGTCGCCCAGGCCGGTGGTGCCGTCGTCGCCGGTGCGGGTGGCGATCTGGGAAAGTCTGTTGCCCATGGGCGCTCCTCTCGGTTCAGGTCGTGAGGCCGGCGGCGTCGATCTTGCCGGCCAGCCATTGCAGTCCGGCCAGATGCTGATGGTCGTGGCTGCACAGGTAATGGATGAGGCTGCGCATCGTGAGCGGGCCGTAGCCCTCGAACACGGCCGTGCGCGCCAGCTGCGCGTCGCTCAGCTGCGAGATGATTTCCATCGTCTGCACACGCGCCTGGCGGAACTCGGCGAGCACCGCTGCAGGGTCGGCCGCGGCGTAATGGCGCTCGATGGCCAGCGGCTCGCTGTCGATCGATGCGAGCGTCGGATGGGTCTCGGCGAGCGTGCGGCGAAAGCGCACGTGGTAGCCCTCGATCTCGATGTCGCGCACATGGCACAGCTGCTCGATGGCGGTGAAGGCCTCGCTGGGCACGCCCTCCCACGAAGGCGGCGCCCAATGCCGGAAGGCTTTGGGAATGGCCGCGTAGTGAGCTTCGAGCTGCGAGGGAAAGGCCGCGAGGGCTGCAAGGGTCGTGGGGTTCATGTCTTTTACCGAAGCGCATTATGGTGCGCGCTCCGTAAAATGACCGATCCCCCTCAGCCCCTCCAGGAGACGCCCGATGAACGCCCCGACTTCCACCTCGCACCTGATGCCGGCGCTCCATCTGCGCGACGTTCCCGCGGCCCTGATCGACGGGCTGAAGGCGCGCTTCGGCGACAACTGTTCCACGGCGATGGCGGTGCGCACGCAGCACGGGCGCGACGAGTCGTCGTTCGACGCACCGCCGCCCTCCGCCGTGGTGTTCGCCGAAAGCACGCAAGATGTTGCCGATGCCGTGAAGCTCGCGAGCGAGCACAGCGTGCCGGTCATCCCCTTCGGCGTGGGCTCTTCGCTCGAAGGCCACCTGCTCGCGGTGCAAGGCGGCATCAGCATCGACGTGTCGCGCATGAACCAGGTGCTGTCGATCAACGCCGACGACCTCACGGTGACGGTGCAACCGGGCGTCACGCGCAAGCAGCTCAACGAAGAGATCAAGAGCACGGGCCTGTTTTTCCCCATCGACCCGGGCGCCGACGCCTCCATCGGCGGCATGACGGCCACGCGCGCCAGCGGCACGAACGCGGTGCGCTACGGCACGATGCGCGAGAACGTGCTGGCGCTCGAAGTGGTCACGGCCAGCGGCGACATCATCCGCACCGGCACGCGCGCCAAGAAGTCGTCGGCCGGCTACGACCTCACGCGCCTCATGGTGGGCAGCGAAGGCACGTTGGGCGTGGTCTCCGAGGTCACGCTGCGCATCTACCCGCTGCCCGAGGCGGTGTCGGCGGCGATCTGCTCGTTCCCGAGCATCGAGGCCGCGGTGCGCACCACCATCGAGACCATCCAGCTCGGCGTGCCGATCGCGCGCGTGGAGCTGATCGACGTGAACACGGTGCGCATGGTGAACGCCTACGCCAAGCTCAACCTGCGCGAAGAGCCGATGCTGCTGATGGAATTCCACGGCTCGCCCGCCGGCGTGAAGGAGCAGGCCGAGACGGTGCAGGAACTCGCGAGCGGCCACGGCGGCAACGCCTTCGAATGGGCCAGCACGCCGGAAGAACGCACGCGCCTGTGGACCGCGCGGCACAACAGCTACTTCGCGGCCGTGCAGTCGCGCCCGGGCTGCCGCGTGATCTCCACCGACACCTGCGTGCCGATCTCGCGCCTGGCCGACTGCCTGCTCGACTCGGTGGCCGAAGCTGATGCCAGCGGCATCCCCTACTTCCTCGTCGGCCACGTGGGCGACGGCAACTTCCACTTCGGCTACCTGCTCGACCCGAACATCCCCGAAGAGCGCGTGAAGGCCGAAGAGTTGAACCACGCGCTGGTGAGCCGCGCGCTGGCTCTCGAAGGCACCTGCACCGGTGAGCACGGCGTGGGCCTGCACAAGATGGACTTCCTGGTGACCGAAGCCGGCGTGGGCGCGATCGACATGATGCGCACGATCAAGCGCGCGCTCGATCCGAAGAACATCATGAACCCGGGCAAGATCTTCAGCCTCTGATCCCTCGCGATCACGCATCAATGAAAAAGCCCGGCGGCTCGCAAGAGCGCCGGGCTTTTTCGTGGCCCGAAGGCCCGCGTCCTGTTCTTACCTGCGGCGGCGTGCCGGTGCCGGCTCCGGCGGTACGTAGGTCTGCGAAGGCGCGGCGCCACCGTCGACGCCCAAGCGGCCACCGCCGCCCAGGCCCTGGCCGCGCACCGTCTGCGCCTTGTAGTTGCGCAGCGAACGGACCATCTGGTTGAAGGCGTCCATGAAGGCTGCGGCAATCACCTTGCCTTGTGCCGTGTTGGTGTAGCCGCCAAGGCCACCGGCGCCGCTGCGGCCGGCCAGGCCACCGAAGGCGCCGAAGTCGGTCTTGGAGGCGCTGCCCTCGGCTGCCGCGACCTGCACGCCCGAGCGGTTGTCGATGAGCGTCAGCAAGGCGCTGGCTTCCTTGGTCTGCAGGCTGCCGCCGACGGCTGCGATGGCACGGCCACGGCCGCCGCCCACGAGGCCGCCGAGCGCGCCACCGATGCCGCCGGCATCGCTGTTGCTGAACACGATCTCGGGCGACAGGCCGTAGTCGGACGCCACCATCTGGCCGCGGCCGAAGTTGCTGCCGCCGCGCATCTCGCCCGACTGCTGTAGCGCGCGTTCACGCGTCATCGCGTTCATGCCGGCCGCGCCGCGCTCGACCACGATGAAGCAGTTCGACTGCTGCACCAGCAAACGCAACAGATTTGCAGTAGGCGGCAGGCGGTACTCGCCCGTGAGGATGGTGTACCAGCCGGCGTTGACGTTCTCGACCAGCGACACGGTCCCGAGCGGCGATTCGCAGCGCTCGAGCTGGCTGCTCTCGCCCGAGGTGGCACCGCCGGCGGCGCTGCCGGTGGCCATGGTCTTGGCCGACTGGCTGCCCATCTGCATGTCGGTGGTGGCGCAGCCCGTGAGCAGCAGCGCGCCGACGGCGACTGCGGCGAGCGGGAACTTGGTGGCGAAGAACGGCATGGTCGACTCCCTCGTTTCGATGGTGGTGGTCTTGCAGGGCTGAAAGAAAAACCGCGATCGAGGATACGCGCAAAGGATTGCAGGAATCAATCAAACGAACGCAGGGGTCCGTCTTCGCAACACAGGTCGAACTAGGCCGTTCGGCGGATGCGCTCGATGAGTCCGTTGAGCGCCTCGATGGAGCCGAAGTGGATCGCCAGCTCGCCACTTTCGCCGCGCTTCGTGCGCTTCTTGATGCGCACCTCGACCTCGGCCGTGAGCAGGTCGGCCAGCTCTTCTTCCACGCGCTGCAGGTCGCGCGACTTCTCGCCGGCATTGCCGCGCCGCGAAGGCGTGAGCGTGAACTCGGCCGCGAGCTTCTTCACCAGCGCCTCGGCCTCGCGCACCGACATCTTCTTGGCGGCGATCTGGTTGGCGGCGGTGATCTGCGTGCCGCGGTCGAGCGACAGCAGCGCGCGCGCATGGCCCATGTCGATGTCGCCGGCCATCAGCATCAGCTGGGCGGGCTCGGCCAAGTTCAGCAGGCGCAGCAGGTTGCTGGCGGCACTGCGCGAACGGCCGACGGCCTGGGCCGCCATTTCGTGAGTGAGCCCAAACTCGGTCACCAGGCGTTGCAGGCCTTGGGCTTCTTCCAGCGGGTTGAGGTCTTCGCGCTGGATGTTCTCGATGAGCGACATGGCCGCGGCGGCTTCGTTGGGCACATCGCGCACCAGCACCGGCACGGTGTCCAGGCCGGCGAGCCGGGCGGCACGGAAGCGCCGCTCGCCCGCGATGATTTCGTACTCGGCGTTCTTGGCCGCGGCCGATTCGGCGTCGAGCCGGCGCACCAGGATCGGCTGCATGATGCCCTGCACCTTGATGCTCTCGGCCAGCTCGTACAGCGCGCCCTCGTCCATGCGGGTGCGCGGCTGGTAGACGCCGGCCACCATCTGGTCGAGCTTCAGGGTGTTGGGGTTCTGCGGGGCACCGCCCTCTTCCGTGGCGCGGTCGCTGCCATTGCCGAGCGGATCGGCGGAGGGTGCGGCCGTCGGGCCGAGCAGCGCTTCGAGGCCGCGGCCCAGGCCCTTGGGTTTCTTGGTCGCCATCAGTGCGTGTCTTTCGAGAGGTCGTTCAGGAGTTTCCGGCCTTCGGGCCAGTCGCCCAGGCCGGATTCGGCGTTCAGGTGGCCGCCGGTGCCGGCATCGATGAAGCGTGCGCCCCAGTCGCGGGCCAGCTGCTTCGAGCGCGAGGCTTCGCAGTACGGGTCGTCGTTGGCGGCGATGAGCACGGCCGGAAACGGCAGCGGCCGGCGCACGATGGGCGCCCAGCCGGGAATCAGTTGGCGCAGGTCGTCGCGCTCCAGGTCGCCGGGGGCCACCAGCAGCGCGCCGCGCACTTTGTGCGTGTTACGCGAATGTGCGGCCCAGGCGGCGGTAAGGATGCAGCCGAGGCTGTGCGCAGCCAGCACCACTTGGCCCGGCGCGGCCAGCACTTCTTCTTCGAGGCGGATCGACCAGTCGCCGCGCAGCGGGCGCATCCATTCGTGCTGGTCGACGCGGCGGTCGCCGTAGACCGACTCCCAGCGGGTCTGCCAATGGCCGGGGCCGCTGTTCTGCCATCCGGGCAGCAGCAGGATGCGGGGTTCACTCATGGCTGGTTGCTACGAACTTGATAGCGCCTGCCGCCCATTGGGCGAGCATCAGACGGGGTTTTGATCGGTATCGGCGACGGACGCGGAAGGCGCGGCGGCCAGCACATCGTCGGGAATCGGCAGGTCGGGCACCACGCGCGGCGGGGGCGTGACCGGCGGTGCCACCGCGCCCGAGGCGAAGGCGCTCGCGGGCGGCATCTTGGCGACCAGCTCTTCCGCGAAGGCGATGAAGGCCTGGCTGCCGCGGGCGGCCGGGTCGAACACCACGCCCGGCAGGCCGTAGCTCGGCGCTTCGGCCAGGCGCACATTGCGCGGGATCACGGTGTCGAACACCTTGTCGCCGAAGTGGGACTTGAGCTGCTCGCTCACCTGCTGCTGCAGCGTGATGCGCGGATCGAACATCACGCGCAGCAGGCCGATGATCTGCAGGTTCTTGTTGAGGTTGGCGTGCACCTGCTTGATGGTGTTGACCAGGTCCGTGAGCCCTTCGAGCGCGAAGTACTCGCACTGCATCGGCACGATCACGCCGTGGGCCGCGCACAGGCCGTTGAGCGTGAGCAGGCTCAGGCTCGGCGGGCAGTCGATGAGCACGAAGTCGTACTCGGCACCGACCGCCGCCAGCGCGGTGCGCAGGCGTTTTTCGCGGCGGTCGAGCGCCACCATTTCGACTTCGGCGCCGGCCAGCTCACGGTTGGCGCCCAGCACGTCGTAGCTGGCTTCGGCCTCCACGAGCTTGTCGGACTTCACCCGCGCCTCGGCCACCGAGGCCGACTCGAGCAGCACGTCGTACACCGTGAGCTCCAGCTGGCGCTTGTCGATGCCCGAGCCCATGGTGGCGTTGCCCTGGGGATCGAGGTCGATCATCAGCACGCGCTGGCCCACCTTGGCCAGGCCGGCGGCGAGATTGACAGTGGTGGTGGTCTTGCCGACGCCGCCCTTCTGGTTGGCGATGCAGAAAATCTTGGCCATGTGTCGTCAGTGCGGGTCGTCGGGGTCGGTCAGCGCGAGATCGCGAGCTTGATGCCGAAGGCAATCAGGAAGGTGCCGGCCAGCTTTTCGAGCGTGGCCGAGATGCGGGGATTGGCACGGATGCGCTCGGCCAGGAAGTGCGTGAGCAGCGTCGAGGTCAGGCCGTACAGGAAGGTCAGCGCGGCGATGGTCACGGCCATGGCGCCGAAGGTGATGACACCCTGGTGGCGCGCCGGATCGACGAACAGCGGGAAGAAGGCCATGTAGAACACGATCGCCTTGGGGTTCAGCAAGGTGATCGTCAGCGCCTGGCGCAGGAAATGGCTCGGGCGGATGTTCAGGATCGGTGCCGCGCCGGGCTTGGCCAGGAGCATCTTGAGACCGAGCCACGCCAGGTAGGCGGCGCCCAGCCACTGCACCGCCTTGAAGGCGGCCGGGTAAGCAGCCAGCACGGCCGACACGCCCGCCACCGCCGCCCACATCAGGACCTGGTCTCCCAGGATCACGCCGAAGGTCGCTGCCAGGCCGCCACGAATGCCGCCTTTGCTGGTCGAAGTGATCAGCGCCAGATTGCCCGGGCCGGGAATCAGAAGGAACAGGACGATGGCGGCGACGAATGCGCCGTAGTCAGCGATGCCGAACATGGGATTTGCCTCGAAAAAGAGAGCCAGGGGGAGGCTTCGAGTCTAAGGCAGGCCAGCGCCAGAAAGATTGCTCCGGCACCGGCTTTTGCCGGCGCCGTCGCATCTTTTACGAAATCAGGCGGCCTCTTTGCGCGCCCAGACGATGCAGCGCTCGGCGTCCAGGCCCGGCACCGTCAGTTGTTCCACGTGAAACACTGCGACGCCGGCCGGCAAGACGGCCAGTTCGTCGGTCGGCACCTTGCCCTTCATGGCCAGCCAGACGCCGCCCGATGCCAGCAGATGCACCGAGCCGTTGAAGAAATCGGGCAGCGACGCGAAGGCGCGCGAGCTGATCACCTCGTAGCTGCCGGCCAGCGATTCGACCCGCGCGTGTAGGCCACGCAGTTTCGGCAGCTCCAGTTCGGCCGCCACCTGCTGCACGAAGGCCGCCTTCTTGGCGACCGCGTCGAGGCAGCTGACCTCGATGTCGGGCCGCATGATGGCGATCACCACGCCCGGCAGACCGCCGCCGGAGCCGACGTCGAGCAGCCTGCCCTTCCCTGCCCACTCGCGCTGCAGCGGTGCGACGGCCGCGAGGCTGTCGAGTAGGTGGTGCGTCATGACGCCGGCCGGGTCGCGCACGGCCGTCAGGTTGTAGACCTTGTTCCACTTGAGCATCAGCGTGCCGTAGGCCAGCAGCTGTTCGCCCTGCGTGTCGGACAGGGCCACGCCCAGGGCGGCTGCGCCTGCGCGCAGCGTGTCGAGGGGCGTCGCGCTCATGGTGCGGTGTGCGGCTCGGTGGCTGCAGCTTCGGTGGTTTCTGTGGCTGTGGCGGTATCGGCGGCGTCGCGGGCGAAGGCCTTGTGTCCCCCCTTGCGCAGGTGAATCATCAGCAGCGAGATCGCGGCGGGCGTGACGCCCGAGATGCGTGATGCCAGCCCCAGCGTCTCGGGCCGGTGCTTGTCCAGCTTCTGGCGCACCTCGAAGCTCAGGGCCTTGACCTGGCCGTAGTCGAAATCGGCCGGCAGCTTCAGGTTCTCGAAGTGGGCGGCGCGCTCCACTTCGTCGTGCTGGCGCTCGATGTAGCCGGAGTACTTGGCCGAGATCTCGATCTGCTCGATCTCGGAAGCGCTCAGCGCCGACGACGGTCCGTACTTGCCGCCGTCCAGCGACATCAGGGTTTCGTAGTTCACGTCGGGCCGGCGCAGCAGGTCGGCCAGGTTGTATTCGTGCTCGATGGCCTTGCCCAGCACCCGGGCCGACTCGGTCGCCGGCAGGTTGCGCGGGTTCACCCAGATCGACTTGAGCCGTTCTGTTTCACGTGAAACAGCGTCGCGCTTGCGGCTGAAAGCGTCCCAGCGCGCATCGTCCACGAGGCCCAGCTTGCGCCCTGCTTCGGTCAGGCGCATGTCGGCGTTGTCCTCGCGCAGCTGCAGCCGGAACTCGGCGCGGCTGGTGAACATGCGGTACGGCTCGGTCACGCCCTTGGTGATCAGGTCGTCGACCAGCACACCGAGGTAGGCCTCGTCGCGGCGCGGCAGCCAGGCGTCTTCGCCCCGGCATTGCAGCGCGGCGTTGATGCCGGCGAACAGGCCCTGGGCCGCGGCTTCTTCGTAGCCGGTGGTGCCGTTGATCTGTCCGGCAAAGAACAGGCCGCGGATCGCACGCGTCTCGAAGCTGCTCTTGAGCTCGCGCGGATCGAAGTAGTCGTACTCGATGGCGTAGCCCGGACGCAGGATGTGGGCGTTTTCCAGGCCCGACATCGAGCGCACCAGCTGGTACTGGATGTCGAACGGCAAGCTGGTCGAGATCCCGTTCGGGTAGTACTCGTTGGTCGTCAGGCCTTCGGGCTCGAGAAAGATCTGGTGGCTGTCCTTGTCGGCGAAGCGGTTGATCTTGTCTTCGACGCTCGGGCAGTAGCGCGGACCGACGCCGTCGATCTTGCCGGTGAACATCGGGCTGCGGTCGAAGCCCGAGCGGATGATGTCGTGCGTGCGCTGGTTGGTGTGCGTCACCCAGCACGGCATCTGCTGCGGGTGCATCTCGACCTTGCCCATGAAGCTGAACACCGGCATCGGCCCTGCCCCACCGGGCATGCCGTCGCCGGGTTGTTCGGTGCACTTCGAGAAGTCGATGCTGCGGCCGTCCAGGCGCGGCGGCGTGCCGGTCTTGAGGCGACCCTGCGGCAGCTTGAGTTCCTTCAGGCGTGCCGACAGGCTGATCGCCGGCGGGTCGCCCGCGCGGCCGGCCTGGTAGTTGTCGAGGCCGACGTGGATGCGGCCGTCGAGGAACGTGCCCGCGGTCAGCACCACGGTGCGCGCGCGGAAAGAAATGCCCACCTGCGTGACGGCGCCGACCACGCGATCGCCTTCGATCATCAGGTCGTCGACGGCTTGCTGGAACAGGCTGAGGTTCGGCTGGTTTTCCAGGCGGTGGCGGATCGCGGCCTTGTACAGCACGCGGTCGGCCTGCGCCCGCGTGGCGCGCACGGCCGGGCCCTTGCTCGAATTGAGGATGCGGAACTGGATGCCCGCCTCGTCCGTGGCAATGGCCATCGCGCCGCCGAGCGCGTCGACCTCCTTCACGAGGTGGCCCTTGCCGATGCCGCCGATCGACGGGTTGCAGCTCATCTGCCCCAGCGTCTCGATGTTGTGGGAGAGCAGCAGCGTCTTGGCGCCCATGCGTGCGGAAGCGAGCGCGGCTTCGGTGCCGGCATGGCCACCGCCGACGACGATCACATCGAATTCTTCGGGGTACAGCATTGGAAAAAGGGGGCGCACCACAGACGCGTGCGCGGCGCAAAAAAGGGCACTAATTTTAAGCGGTGATGCCCTGCCGCAACCCCTGTGTGGACAAGCTAGGGAGCCACGCCAAAATCGGCCCGAAGCCTCGCCGTCATTGCGCAGGTTGCTATATATTTAATAGCAAACAACCCGCATCGGACGGTCACTTGGGAGGGTCAGAGCACCGGTTCAGGCTTCTCGATGCCCCGCAGCTCGCCGCTGGGCGCCGGCGTGCGCGGCGCAATGGCCCGCTCGTCCTGCAGCTCGCGCACGGCGAGCTTCTTGTCGGTCATGCGCACCGCGCCGAAGATCGTGGAGAAGGCCACGTCCTTCGCGTCGCGCCCCGTGCCCACGCGCACCAGCCGGTCGACGGGCGCCATGCGCGTCGGATCGAACAGCACCCACTGCCCGCCGAGCCAGGCTTCGAACACGGCATGGAAGTCCTGCGGTGGCTCGTCGAACCACACGTAGCCCACCACCAGCCGCGCCGGAATGTTGAGCGCGCGGCAGAAGGTGATGCCCAGGTGCGCGAAGTCGCGGCACACGCCGGCGCGCTGCACGAACACCTCGCGCGCCGTGGTGGTCGAGTCGCTGCTGCCCGGCACGTAGACGATGCTGTCGTGGATCCAGTCGGCAATCGCCTGCACGCGGCCGATGCCCGGCGGCAGGTCGCCGAAGAGCTGCTGGGCGCAGCGCGCCAGCAGGTCCGACTCGCAATAGCGCGTGGGCAGCAGGTCGCCCAGCACCGCGTCGGGCAGCTGGCTCACCGGCACCTCGGGCAAGGTGGCCGGCACATGCACCACCGGGCGCCGCACCGTCGCGCGGTAGACGATGGTCAGCGGCCCGGGCGCCGCGTCGAAACGCACGAAGCGGTTGCCGCTGTCGGCCTCGCAGCCCACCCGCAGCCGCGCGGGCGGCTCGATGGTGAGCGTCTCGGCCAGCACCGCCTGCGCACCCGTGCGCGCGGCCTCGATGTTCAGCCGCAGGTGCGCCGGGGCGTCCACCTCGTAGTCCAGGCGCAGATCGACGTGCGACAGGTGCATGGCATGGGGCAAGGCGGTCAATCGAGCGCCTTCTTCACCGCGCCCACGCCAAGTGCGGCCAGCACCACGAACAGCACCGCCAGCACGAGGAACAGGCCGAACAGCAGCTTGGCGATGCCCGCCGCGCCGGCCGCCACGCCGCCGAAGCCCAGCAGACCCGCCACGAGCGAGATGACCGCAAAAATGATCGCGTACTTGAGCATGGTGAACCACTCCTTGGTTGCTTTGCGGCGGGCATGCGCCGCCGTGTCCGGACTGTAGGAAGCCCCGCCGCGCCGCCCGATAGTCGCCACGCGCGAGCCGCCGTAGGACAAAAACGCGATGCAGCCAAACCCGCTAGCATCCCTTTCGGTCGCACAGATCTTTTCCTTCTATCCA
The DNA here is from genome assembly GCF_059423125.1 of Variovorax sp. GW531-E2. Classification (NCBI taxonomy): domain Bacteria; kingdom Pseudomonadati; phylum Pseudomonadota; class Betaproteobacteria; order Burkholderiales; family Comamonadaceae; genus Variovorax; species Variovorax sp. GW531-E2. Next base: position 29,740 of record NZ_JBWKXQ010000078.1, read on the forward strand.
TTGGAGTTTTTTCGAATGAAGCTGTACTACTCGCCCGGCGCCTGCTCGCTCTCTCCCCACATCGCACTGCACGAAGCGGGCATCGCCTTCGAGCCGGTGCTGGCCAGCACCAAGAGCCACAAGCTGCAGGACGGCACCGACTACTACGGCATCAACCCGCTGGGCTACGTGCCGATGCTCGAGCTCGACGACGGCACCCGCCTGCGTGAAGGCCCGGCCATCGTCCAGTACATTGCCGACCTCGCCCCCACCAAGAACCTCGCACCCGCCAACGGCACGATGCCGCGCTACCGCCTGCAGGAATGGCTGACCTTCATCGGCACCGAGATGCACAAGGGCTTCAGCCCGCTGTTCAACCCGGCCATGCCCGAGGAAGCCAAGACCATCTCCAAGGACAAGCTCAAGGCCCGCTTCCAGTGGCTCGACAGCGAACTCGCCGCCAAGCAGTACCTGATGGGCGAGCATTTCAGCGTGGCCGACGGCTACCTGTTCACCGTCACCAACTGGACCAAGCCCACCGGCGTGGACATCTCGGACTTCCCCAACGTGCTGGCCTGGCACGCTCGCGTGGCCGCCCGCCCCGCCGTTCAGGAAGCGATGAAGGCCGAAGGCCTGCTGAAGTAAGCCGAAGCGCGCAGAACGCGACGCCAGCGACGATCCGAGCCATCCAAGGGAAAACCCGGATCACCGCAGCCACAAGCCGCATGCCGCGGCTTTTTTTTCGGGCGACGCTACGGCATCCGTCACCAGGAAGCCGAGCCGCCCATGTCCGAATCC